>CADCMM010000013.1 GCA_902802515.1 uncultured Lachnospiraceae bacterium | reverse complement strand
GAGCCTGAGGGAACTCCGTTTGAGGTAAAATTGCATTGGCATGAAAATATAGAACTTTTGCATTTTGAGAAAGGAAAATACCGTGTCGGGATCAACATGGATCGCTATGTGGTTGAACAGGAGGCGTTTTCCTTTGTCAATGCGGGGAAATTGCACACCATTGACTGCGGCGTCGGATACAAGGAACAGGCGGTGCTGTTTGACCCGATGATCCTTTCCGGAGTGGGAGTGGACGCAGCCAGCAAGGAACTGATTGATCCCTTAGTGCAGGGACGTCTTCGCCTGCCGGAGATCATTACAGAGAGGGATCCGGGATTTGAACCGATAAAGCAGGAATTTGACAGGATCCGGAGGGTGTTTCAGGAGACAGCAAAGATTCATGAAGATCAGCGTTTTGTGATCACGCCCGCTTCCCAGCTGCGGATCAAAGCGGCGCTTATGAACATTCTGGCATCCCTGTATGAGGCAGGACAGCTGCCCTATGAGGATTCCCTGCCGGATCCCAGAATTGAAGCGCTGAAAAAGGTGATGACGTATGTGAGAGAAAATTACGCATCGAAGATCTACATTCGGGAATTGGCAGATATTATGAACATGAACGAACAGTATTTCTGCCGCTTTTTTAAGAAAACACTGGGGAAGACCCCGGTTACATACATGAATGAAGTGCGCATTCGGCAGGCAGTTCTGATGCTGGAGAAGACCCAGGAAACGGTGGTAGATATCGCTAATGCCTGCGGGTATGGCAACATGGGGCATTTTATTACAGAATTTAAACGGCTGACCGGACATACTCCTCTGGAATATCGCAGGGTGAGCAGACAGGAGGGGCGGCCGGTGAATGATGGAGGGTTAGAGTAGAAATGAAGAAATTATGGTGGCATGATAAGGTGGCATATCAGATCTATCCAAAAAGTTTCTGCGATTCTAACGGGGATGGAATTGGAGATCTCCCGGGAATTATCAGTAAGCTGGATTATCTGAAGAGTCTTGGGGTGGACATTATATGGCTTTCGCCGATCTACGTTTCACCTCTTGCGGATCAGGGCTATGATATTGCGGACTATTATAATATCGATCCCCGCTTCGGTACGATGGAGGATATGGATGAACTGCTGGAGCAGGCGAAGAAGAGAGATATGTATGTGGTGATGGACCTGGTGGTAAATCATTGCTCGGATGAGCATGAGTGGTTCCGGAAGGCATGTGAAGACCCCGATGGAAAGTATGGGAAATTTTTCTATATTGAGACAGCAAAAGACGGAAAGCGTCCCTACAACTGGCGTTCCTATTTCGGCGGGCCAGCCTGGGAGAAACTGCCGGGACATGAGGACAAATACTATATGCACTTGTTCCATCGGAAACAGCCGGATCTGAACTGGGAGAACCCCGAATGTCGGGAAGAGATCTACCGGATGATTAACTGGTGGCTGGATAAAGGGCTGGCCGGTTTCCGCATTGACGCCATTATTAACATAAAAAAGGCTCTTCCCCTCCATGACTATCCGGTGGACCGGGAAGACGGCCTCTCTGATGTGCATAACATGCTGCATGAGGCAGTGGGTGTGGGCGATTTTCTGACAGAACTGCGGGATCGGACTTTCCGCCCCCATGATGCGTTTACGGTGGGCGAAGTGTTTGACGAGAAACCCGGGGAACTTCCCCAATTTATCGGTGAAGACGGGTATTTTTCCAGTATGTACGATTTTGCGCCGACGATTTTTGGCTTCAGCCGGGAGGGCTGGCACAAGAGTGAGGAGATCACACCGGATGATTACCGGAACTGCGTATTTAAAACACAGCAAAAAGTCAAGGATGTAGGATTTATTTCCAACATAATAGAAAATCATGATGAGCCGAGGGGAGTCAGCCGTTATATTCCGGAGGGAGAGTGCGATTCTTCCAGCAAGAAAATGCTGGCGACCGTATATTTCCTGTTGAAGGGATTGCCCTGGATCTATCAGGGGCAGGAGATCGGTATGGAAAACGTACCGATCGGAACCATTCAGGAGGTGGACGATATTTCTGCCAGATATATGTACCAAGTGGCGCTGGAGGACGGACTTTCCGAAAAAGAGGCGCTGACGGCGATACAGAAATTCAGCAGAGACAATGCCAGAACACCGTTCCAGTGGAGTGCTAAAGCTCAGGCTGGTTTTACCACAGGGACGCCGTGGCTGAATGTCAATCCCAATTATAAAGAGATTAATCTGGAAGAGCAGCTCGCTGATCCGGATTCGGTATTCCATTATTACCAGAGGCTGGCGGCTCTCAGAAAGGATCCCGAATATAAAGAAACGCTGGTGTACGGGGAACTGATTCCGTACCTGGAAGATACCCATAATGTGATGGCATACTACCGCAAAGGAGAAGACCAGACCATTTTAGTCATGGCAAATTATCAGAAGGAGGGCCGGGAGCTTGCCCTTCCCGCGGCGTGCAAAAAAGTATTGCTGAATAATTTGGCAGATACAAAAATGAACGATGCTTCCATATGGCTGGAAGGATATCAGGCCGTGGTGCTGCTGCTTTAACAGAAAATTTCTGTATATGGGATAAAAGTTACAACAAAATATTTTTTTAGATTCGTCAAGTTGGAAAATTGAACAAAATAAACAAAAGAGATTTGTGGAATGTGTAAAAATGCTCACAAATCTCTTTTTTTAACGGAAACCTCTTGTCATTTTTTGAAAAAGTGGTAAAATCTCAATATAAAATATGTGCAAAATGACACGTTTTGCAGCGGGATTATAAGGAGGGTTTTTATGAACAAGAAAGTAATAACTTTAGTACTGGCTGGCGCTATGGCAGCAGGTCTGTCTACGACAGCAATGGCGGATCTTCGTCTGGTTAATGGTAAAATCGAAGTAGATGCGGCTTTGAAATCTCTGGCAGCAGCTTACGAAGAGGAGACCGGTGTTCACGTTGAAATCGAATCTATGGGCGGCGGCATCAACATTCAGGATACCCTGAAAGGATATTATCAGGCTGATAATATGCCCGACATCTTCGTAAACGGCGGAGACGCAGATTTCGCAAACTGGGAAGGTCTGCTGGCTGACATGAGTGGTGAAGCATGGGTTCAGGATACCGCAGCTGCATATGTTGATGCTAACGGCGCTGTCATTGGTTTTCCGTACACCACAGAAGCGATCGGTCTTGCTTACAACGCAGACATTCTGGAAAAAGCAGGAATTGATCCGGCAGAATTGACCGGCCCGGAGGCTCTGAAAGCAGCTTTCGAAACTTTGGATGCCCAGAAAGAAGAACTTGGTCTTACAGCAGTGATCGGTTACTGCGCAGAAGCTACCAACCTGTATTGGTCTACCGGCGCTCATCTGTTCGGCGCATATCTTGATTCCGGACTTGACCGTGACGACACCACATACTCTGATCTGCTGGCTGATGGCGGACAGATCGATGTAGATCGTTTTACTCATTACGCAGAGATGGTTGACCTTTTCAATCAGTACTCCGATCCGGCTCTGCTGGTATCCGGTACTTATGATCAGCAGGTTCTTGGATTTGCAGGCGGCAAATATGCATTTGTTACTCAGGGTTCCTGGATTGGCGCAACTATGACATCTGATGATGCTGATGCTTATGCTGAGGCTGGTAATTTTACAGTTGGAATGGCTCCGTACGCATTCGAGGACGGTATCGACACGATCCTGACCAACTCCCCGTCTTGGTGGTCTGTATTCCAGAATGACAACACAGAAGAGGCTCTGGCTTTCCTTCAGTGGTGTGCAGAAGATGGCGGACAGAAATTCCTGGTTGAAGACGCTGGCTTCATTAGCCCATTCGCTTCCTGCGCATATGTAGCAAACGATCCGTTTGCTCAGACGATCTCTGATTACACAGCTGCAGGCAAGACCTCTTCCTGGCATTGGCTTCTGAACAAGAGCGGTCTGGATCAGAACGTTCTCGGTTCTATCTATAACGCATTTGCACAGGGCGCTATGGATGTACAGGGCTTTGTAGATACTGTACAGCAGAGTCTGGCGCAGTACTATGCAGAGTAATATTTATTAAGAAAGCAGTTATATCAGTATAAACTGACTGTGGGCGGCGACTTGTGTCGCCGCCCACATTTTGCGCAAGTAAAAGAAGGGAGTAAAGTATGAAATCAGTTGCACAGGGTAATAAACCCCTATCAATTATTCTCTTTTTGGGTGGTATCGCGTTGATAGTAGCAGCGCTGGTTCTTGATTGCATGGGAAGCAGCTATGAATACCGCGGCGCTATGCTGGTCTGCGGTATAATCGGCTTTTTTCTCGGCTTGTACCTGATTCCAACCAAAAAGCATCACAGGAAGATCGTTTACTTTATTTTCCTGTTCCCATTGCTCTTTACATTTTTAGTAACGGTTATTTTCCCGCTGGTTCTAGGTATTGGTTATTCTTTTACCGACTGGACTGGCATCAAATTCTCCAAATTTGTGGGATTTGAAAATTATATTTCCATGTTCAAGGATCCGGCATTTATCTGGTCGGTTTTGCTGACCTTTATTTTTGTGGTGCTGAATATGATTCTTGTGAACTTGATTGCGTTTCTGCTGGCATTGCTTTGTACATCCACTGTTAGGGGTATTGGTTTTTTCCGGACGGCCTATTTCCTGCCCAACCTGATCGGTGGTATTGTTCTGGGCTATATCTGGCAGTTTGTATTCAGCAATGTGTTGATCTCTATTACCAAGACCTCCTGGCTTTCCCAGACTAATATGGCGCTGTTTGCCATCGTCATCGTGTATATCTGGCAGTATGCAGGTTATATTATGCTGATTTATATCACCGGTCTGACCCAGATCCCAGGGGATGTGCTGGAGGCTTCCTCTATTGACGGGGCTAATGCAATTCAGACGTTGTTCCGCATCAAACTTCCTATGATTGCGTCCACCATCACCATCTGTACATTCCTAACGTTGACTTCTGCATTCAAGCAGTTCGATGTAAACATGGCTTTGACGGGAGGCACCGGTTTTGTTCAGAACTTTATGGGATCGATCGTCACTACGGGAACTCAGATGTTGGCTCTGAATATCTATAATACAGCCATCCGCCAGAACAATTATGCACTGGGGCAGGCAAAGGCCGTGCTGTTCTTTATTATTCTGGCATGTGTATCTCTCATCCAGGTTCGTGTGTCCAATAAGAAGGAGGTGGAGATGTAATGAAAGGCGCTAGAAGAACGAAAAACATTATTCTTGGCATTATTGGTATCCTTATCGCTGCTTACGTACTTTTTCCATTCTATCTGGTGGTAATGAACTCTTTTAAGGCTCAGACCAGCATTGTGGAAAGCCCCGTTAGTTTGGCGGGGGCATCGGTTGCACAGTTGTGGGAAAACCTGACCAAAGTTGCTTCAAATTCGAATTTCAATTTCTGGTATGCATTTGGAACCTCCGCGCTGATCACGGTGATCTCCCTGGTGTTACTGGCGGTGTTCGGCGGAATGGCAGCCTGGGTTATCAGCCGAAACAACAAGAAAAAATGGGCGACTGCTATTTATATGGTATTTATCGCATCCATGATCATTCCGTTCCAGGTGGTAATGCTTCCTCTGATCTCCACATTCCGTGATGTAGGAAAATTTGTGGGCATCAGTATGCTTCAGTCCATTCCGGGTATCGTATTTGCGTACTGTGGATTTGGCGGAGCCATGACCGTATTTATCCTCACCGGTTTTATCAAGGGCATCCCTTATGAGCTGGAAGAGGCGGCATCCATTGATGGGTGCTCCCCGGAAGGAACTTTCTTCCGCATTATCTTCCCGCTTCTCAAACCGGTAATCACTACCGTTACTATTCTGAATGGTATGTGGATCTGGAATGACTATCTGCTTCCGTCCCTGATGCTTGGTCAGAATGGTAAAGTGAAGACCCTTCCGGTGGCAGTGCAGGCTTTTGTCGGTTCCTACGTAAAACAGTGGGATCTGATCCTGACCGCTGCATTGCTGGCGATTCTTCCGATGATCATTATCTTCATGTTTGCTCAGAAGCAGATCATGAGTGGTATGGTAGAAGGCGCCGTGAAGTAATTAAAATGGGAAAGGCTGTCTGCCTAAGATGACTTTAAGTTTCCATATATCCTGTGTTCGGACGATGCTGTCGACATCCATCCGTCTGAGTCGGATTGCATTCGCCTCCGATCGGACATATGTCACGCATAGCCGTACACATGGATACTATGGAAACTTTTTGTCACTCTTAGAGAGACAGCCCTTTTGCTTTGCGTTTATTCTGGCACTATTTAATTACTTTGATCCATCCTTCCGGAGCCTGGATGCGTCCCATCTGGATGCCGGTGAGGGTGTCGTACAGTTTCTTTGTGACTGGTCCCATTTCTTCCATACCGCTGGGCAGGCAGATTTCTTTGCCGTGATCCACGATCTTGCCCACCGGAGAGATGACTGCGGCGGTGCCGCATAAGCCGCACTCAGCGAAATCCTTCACCTCATCGAAGAATACTTCCCTCTCTTCAACTTCCAATCCCAGATACTCTCTGGCTACATAGATCAAAGAACGGCGGGTGATAGATGGCAGGATGCTGGGGGACTTGGGGGTAACGACTTTGCCGTCTTTGGTGACAAACAGGAAGTTGGCTCCGCCGGTCTCCTCTACCTTTGTTCTGGTAGCGGCATCCAAATACATATTCTCGTCAAAACCCTGCCTGTGAGCATCCATGATGGCATATAAGCTCATTGCGTAGTTCAGTCCTGCTTTGATGTGACCGGTTCCATGGGGAGCCGCACGGTCATAATCACAGACACGAATGGTGATGGGCTTTGCGCCGCCTTTAAAATATGGCCCTACCGGGGTGGCAAAGATGCGGAACTGATATTCATCCGCTGGTTTTACACCGATGACGGCATTGCTGCCGAACATGTAGGGGCGGATATAGAGTGTTGCGCCGGAACCATAAGGCGGTACATAAGCTTCGTTGGCTTCGACAACAGAAACTACAGCGTCTACCCATTTGTCTTCCGGATATACCGGCATTTCCAACCGTTTACAAGTATCGCTCATGCGGGCAGCGTTCAGATCCGGTCGAAATGTCACAATATGACCGTCTTCAGTAGTGTATGCTTTCAGTCCTTCAAAACAGGTCTGTGCGTACTGAAGTACACAGGCACACTCGCTGATGGTCACGTTCGGATCCGAAGTAAGGATTCCCTCATCCCAGGCACCGTTTTTGTAGTTGGCAACAAATCTTTTGTCTGTCTGGATATAACCAAAGCCCAGACTGGACCAATCAATGTTTTTCTTTTCCATAATACCACGACTCCTTTATATATTCCTTTATGTATTCTTTCAACAGTTTACCACTGTGAGCGGGGGAGCGTCAAGATTTCTACAATAAAATGCTTTCTTAAAAAATTCCTTATCCTGTCACTTGACACAGTTTCAAAAAGATTCCACAATGAAGATACAGATAATTACGATCGGGGAAAATTTGTTATAATGCAAAAGGATGTAACCTATACCGTAACAGAGCAGGAAACGGGGCAAAAAATAGAGACTATTTTGAAGCAGGGGCTGTCACTGACGAAAAATCAGATCAAAAGCGCAAAATTTCGGCCGGATGGCATCTGCGTAAATGGAAACCGGGCGCGGATTTCAACGGTGGTATTCAGCGGTGATGTTGTAAGCGTACAGTTGGAGACAAAGGAGACAGCGTCAGGTCATGTGGAGGCTGTTCCCGGGAATGTAGAGATTCTATACGAAGATGAGGATCTGGTGCTGGTGAATAAACCGGCAGGCTTAGTAGTACATCCGGCTCACGGACATTATGATGATACGCTGGCCAATCATCTGATGTATTATTTTGAGCAGCACGGACTGCGTGTTTGCATCCGGGCAGTAGGAAGACTGGATAAGGATACTTCCGGGATCGTGTTGTTTGCAAAAAATAAGGTGGCCTCGGCAAGGCTTTCCGGGCAAAATGCGATAGAAAAAGAATATCTTGCCCTGGTGAATGGCAGGTTTGCCAAGACAAATGGTTGTATCAAATTGCCCATAAGGAAAAAGAATGGAAGCCTTAATCAAATGGAGATTTCCGATGATGGTAATTACGCCGTGACCCATTATCAGGTTGTGGGGGAATTTGCAGACTATTCTCTGGTATGTCTAAAGCTGGATACGGGAAGGACGCATCAGATCAGAGTACATATGGCGGCTGTTGGTCATCCTCTTGTTGGGGATACTGTTTATGGAAAGAGGCGGGCTTATTCCGGAAGGGAAATGGCCAGGACGGCGCTCCATTGCGTTAATATTTGTTTGCGCCAGCCGTTTACAGGTGAGATGATACAGGCCCGGGCGCCAATACCGGAAGATATGAGAATGTACATGGAGAATTTTAAGGAAACGATGATTAAATCGGCGTTTCCTTAGATACGGCTCATAAAACGGGTGGGGATGAATATGGAAGAGACAAGGAGGAGTATATTGTGCACAGAGAAAAATACTGGAAGATGTCAAGTTTTATGGCAGCTGCGGCAATTGTGAGCATGGCATGGAATGTGAACCTGGAACAATCGGTTAATAATGAAAAGATCCTGTATCAGGAAGCGTCTGCGGAGGAAACGGAAAGTCTGGAGGATCTTCTGATTGAGGATGACGGTGAGGTGACGGTGAATAAGTCCGGGGTCGATCTGGAGGAGTTAATCGCAGCAGAGCGGGAATCAGAGGAACAGGCGCGGATGCAAATGGAAGAACTTCTGGAGGATCCGCAGCTGGTGCTGGAGCCTGCCAGCAAAGATAAGCTTCAGGAATATCTGGAAGAACTGATGAAAGAAGAAAGTCCCATTGGCTCGGACGGGGAGCTGCTCTGCTCCCGATACATCAGCCGGGTGATGGAAGAGTGCGGATACACAGTTTCTGAACAGAGTTTTCATGAAGGATTTTTGAATGAGGACGGAGTGGATGCTCCGGGAGTGAATATTATCGCGGAGCGGGGAGCAGATTCGGAAAACCGTACAAATGGCATTTTCATCATCGGCACTCACTACGATTCTAAGACAAAACCGGAGCCGCAGGATCCGTTTGCCAATGACAAGACCGGAGCCGCAGTGCTGCTGGAGATAGCGAGGATCCTCTCTTATGTTGATACAGACACGGACATCTGTTTTCTGTTTCTGTCCGGAGAAGAGGATGGGCTGTATGGCTCTGTCAATTTTATAAAATCACTGTCGGAAGAAAACAAAGCCAGAATTACCGGGGTGCTTTATGTGGAAAAGGTAGGGTATGATTCGGACTACCCGTATGTCCTGGGGACGGCGGACGGAGAGGAGAATGATGTAGGGAACCTGGTGAGGGCAGAGGGATGGCTGGCGGAGCATACCATCATTCCCGCAGGGGAAGAAGCGCCGGAAGATGGTGAAGGGCTTAAAACTGAATCGCAGGGTAATGCGCAAGAGGAAGAAGAAACAGATAAGAGGGTAAACTGGGAATACGTATGTGACCAGGAGAGCAGCCAGAATAGTTTTGCGGACGCTGGTTTACTATCAGTGACGGTTTGTCAGGATATCTCCTGGGAACAGCAGCCTCAAAGCGGCACGGACATGACGCGGGAATCCAAAGCTGCAGATGTTGTTGCTGAAAATATTGATATGAAAAAACTGCAGAGCATTGCGGACATTCTCGCGGCGGCGGTGGGACAGATCATGATCGAATAGATCTGTCCTATGCCGCGAAAGCCCGTTATGACAAAGCCTCAAGACTCATCTGCTCCAGCAGCTCAGCCTTGATCCGGAACAGTTTATCGGAAAGATCCACATAAACCTGATGGGGATTGTAGAAGCGTTTCGTCTCATCCCAGATGGTATCTTTCTCTTTGGTGCAGTAATCCCGTATTTCCATAACGGAGGGGGAAGTATAGACACATTCCCCTTTCAGGAATACCGGAACCAGAAGTTCTCTGAGGCTATAGGTTCCGCCTTTGATCTTGGTCTTTTTCCAGGTCTCTATCGGGTCAAAGATGATCATATCTTTTTCCGCGTCAAAAGTTTCGTCCGCCAGACAGATCAGATCCGCGCGGATCTTGCCGGTCTGTTTATCGTAAATCCGGTAGATGGTCTTATTGCCCGGATTGGTGATCTTCTCCGTATTCTCTGACAGTTTGATCTTCGGGACAAATTCACCGGCTTCATTCTGGATGGCAGCCAATTTGTAGACGCCGCCGAATGCCGGGCAGTCTTTGGAAGTGATCAGGTTTGTTCCAACACCCCATGAGGTAATGGCAGCACCCTGATTCTTCAGGCTGTAGATCAGATGTTCATCCAGATCACTGGAAGCCGCTATGGTCGCGTCAGGATATCCGGCATCATCCAACATTTTTCTCGCTTTCTTGGACATATAAGCCAGGTCGCCGCTGTCCAGACGGATGCCGTAATTTTTCAGCGGAATGCCTGCCTCTTTCATCTCATTAAAGACGCGGATAGCGTTGGGCACGCCGGAACGCAGGGTGTCGTAGGTATCTACCAGAAGAATACAGGCATTGGGATAGAGCTGCGCATAGGTCTTAAAAGCAGTATACTCATCTGGGAAGCTCATGATCCAACTGTGAGCGTGAGTACCCATCACCGGAACCTGAAAAAGCTGTCCGGTCAGTACATTGGACGTGCCTACACAGCCGCCGATCACAGCAGCCCTGGCGCCGTAAATACCGGCATCCGGTCCCTGGGCGCGGCGCAGGCCAAACTCCATGATCCCGTCGCCCTGAGCCGAATATACTACGCGGGCGGCTTTCGTGGCGATCAGGCTTTGATGATTAATGATGGTCAGGAGCGCCGTCTCCACCAATTGTGCTTCCATAATAGGAGCAATGACCTTTACCAGCGGCTCTCTCGGAAATACCACGGTTCCTTCCGGAATAGCGTAGATGTCGCCGCTGAAATGAAAGCCTCTCAGATAATTCAGAAAATCTTCGTCGAAAATGCCCAGACTTTTCAGATACGCAACATCCTCATAGGAAAATTTCAGATTTTTAATATAGTCAATTGCCTGTTCCAGTCCTGCTGCAATGGCGTAGCCTCCGTCGCAGGGATTTTTTCGGTAAAAAACATCAAATACCACTTTCTCCTTTGCGTTGCTCTTAAAGTAACCCTGCATCATGGTCAGTTCATAAAGATCCGTCATCAGGGAAAGATTCATAGTACTCATAGGTTTTCTCTCCTTTGAATTTCATCTAAGTGTCATTTCCTTATAGTATAGCAGAAAAACGGAAAAAGCAAAGGGGAAATTTTCTTGTCATACCGTCTAAAGGAATGGAACGATGAGGATATTGTTACCGGGTACTGGTAATGGAATATGGTTTTGCGCTGCTTGGGGCGATTCTTACTAGCATTGGCGAATATAAAAGTAATATATAGAAAAATACTGCCAGTAAAATGGGAGAATAAAACTTATAAAACCCGTTAAAATAATACCAAAACAGACCTTACAGAAAAATGCCTGGTAGTTTGTAACAAAAATGCCCGAAATTGTAAAACAATCTTTAAAATTTATTAAAACTGTGTTATGATGGGGTTCGTGGTTCTAAAAAAACAATAAGGAGAAAATTACGATGAAAAAATTAGTTACCATTTGCCTTGCAGCAATCATGATGATGTCTCTGCTGACTGCCTGCGGCGGAAAGAGCGACGCAAACGTAGGTATTTACAAAGTGGAATCTCTCGGAGGAAAAACGGTAGAAGAGTACAAAGAGGCTACCGGAGAGGACATTAGTGATCAGTTCCAGCTTGAACTGAAAAAGGACGGAGAAGGCATCGTTACGGTACAGGGCGAGGAGACTGCCATCACATGGAAACTGGATGGAGAAAAGCTTTCTCTGACAGAAAACGGCGACACCCTTGAGGCTGCTTTAAAAGACGGCAAAGTTACTATGGATCTGAATGGTATTGAGGTAGTCCTGGCAAAATAATCGGACGATAAATTTTCCAGAATAAAAAGGTCTGTTGCGACAGGCATATACATTGCATAAAACATAGCTTTCTGAAGAACGCTTTCGCTACCCGCCATGCGTAACGGATACTAACTTGTCTGCTGCGCATAAGCTTGCAGCCAAGAAGTACCGACGCATGACGAGGCTTTCAGAAAGCTATATTTATGCAATTAAATGCCTAGTGTGGCAGACCTTTTTCTTTTATTGGAGCTTCGTCTGTGATAAAATACTTGTATATTTTTAGAAGGGGAGCGAAAGAAAAACGTGAAACGATACGATGCATATATTTTTGACCTGTACGGCACGCTGGTGGATATACATACGGACGAATCCAGACCATTGTTCTGGAAAAAAGTTGCGGAGTTTTACACACTGCAAGGAGTACCTTATCAACCAATGGAATTGAAACAGGCATATCTTGGATTGGTAAAGGAATTGGAGGAGAAACTATCGTCTGCCAGAAACTGCGATGCGCACGAAGCTCATTCGGAAATTGAACTCGGAGAGGTGTTTGAACGGCTTTATATAGAAAAGAAAAAACAGGCGGATCAGCAGTTGATCATGCGAACCGCCATATTTTTCCGGCAGGCTTCCACCACCCACATCCGGCTATACTCCGGAGCAAAAGAACTTCTGGGGGCGCTTAGGGACAGCGGAGGCAAAGTGTATTTGCTGTCCAATGCGCAGCGTATCTTTACGAAGCCGGAACTGGAAATGTTGGGTCTGATAGACTGCTTTGACGATATCGTTATATCTTCCGATTATGGATGCAAGAAACCGGATCTGGAATTTTACCGGAAACTGATAGAAAGAAACCGATTGGAACCGGCCAGGTGTCTTATGATCGGCAATGACCCGGTCTGCGATATATGGGGAGCGCAAAATGCAGGCATGGACAGTTACTATATTCATTCGGCGCTATCTCCCCAGCCCGCGCCGCCGTCATCCGGCAGAGGAAAACTGCAGACAACCTATTATCAGGAGGGCATGGATCTGCATAAGGTGAGAAGGAAGTTGCTTTGAACGGTTTTGCTCAAAAAAATAAAAATAGTACTTGCATTATTTTTGCATATCGGTTATAATAATCTTTGTCGTTGGATAGGGCTATCGCCAAACGGTAAGGCAACGGACTCTGACTCCGTCATTTCAAGGTTCGAATCCTTGTAGCCCTGCTTGGGAGCTTCGAGAGGAAGCTCCTTTTTTTTGCTTTATAGGAAATCCCGATTCTTGTATGCGTCGGGAACTATCATAACACAAAAGCGCCCGTCATCAAGGAAAATGACGGAAAGAATGTCAGATTCGTTGATGCCGGGGTATCGCTGAATAACTTCCATAGAAATTGAAGCGCATGTAAAGCAGCTTATATCGGTGATTTGGAATCCACCATGCGCAAATACTACATTGCGATTCGGAAGAAAATCAGGAATGCCGGTGAAATTAAACAGGCGGTTATGCTGCCGGGGGAAGAAAAACAGCTTGAGGGCTGTTTTTTTCTTGTGTTTTAGGGTATAATATCGTCAGATATTATACTGCGCCGAAGTGACATCCCGCCGGAAGCTGTATAATACAGTTAACGGATTATGAAGTATTGAGTTCTGGAGAAAGGAGAAGTACAGACATGGCAGAAATAAAGAATATCTTAACTCTGTATATTGAAGAAATAAGCAAGATTTACGGCAGTCATTTGCAAAAGATTATATTGTACGGCTCTTATGCTCGTGGAGAACAAACGGCATCCTCAGATATAGATATTATGATTCTGGTGGATTTAGATGAATTGGCGATCAAGAAGTATGCGGATCAACTCTCCGATATGACCTATGATATAAACCTGGATAATGATGTTATGATTATGCCGATCGTAAAGAATGAAGCACATTTTAATTACTGGGTTTCTGCATATCCCTTTTATAACAACGTAGAAAGAGAGGGGGTAGAACTATATGGAGCAGCATAAAGATATCGGTGATGTGTATGATCTGGCGGCAAGGCGGTTGGAAGTGGCAAGAGAAGACTTGGATACCGCAAAAGCTAATTTGCAGGCGGAGCATTATCGGGCAGCAAATAATAGAGCATATTATAGTATATATCATGCAATAACAGCAGTTTTTGCATTAGAGAATAAAGCATATAAGCGGCATAAGGATAACATTGCAAATTTTAATAAAGACTATATCAAAACAGAGATATTTTCTCGTGGTCTGGGAAGAAGAATAGGAAAGGCTGAGGAAGTGCGTCACAACTCGGACTATGATGAGTTTTATCTTGTAACAAAAGAAGAAAGTATTCAACAGGTTGAAACAGCAGAAATCGTGTTGGAAGAGCTGAAAAAATACCTGGAAATGAAAAAGGCTGAGAAGTAAGAGATATCGAGAGGCGCTCATATTGTGGAGCTGTAGGTCAATCCATAGGTCAATTTTCAACAGGACAAGCGCGAAATATTATGGAAACGATGCTGGCACTACAATCCCCATGAGTACCGGATTTGACCAATGGTGCTGGGGGCAGAATATCTTCTACGCAGGCTTTGGCTTTACCAATTGGCCGAATGATGTAATCAATGATCTGGTTTTGACTCCGGATGGAACAGTCGACTTTGTGTGCGACAATGATGAATATCGTGCTGCCATCACCTATTTCCATGATTGGTATGCAGAAGGTCTGATGGATGTAGAGATGTTCTCTCAGAGTGATACACAGCTGATTTCCAAATGCTCTCAGGGTTATGTCGGTGTATCTACCTGGTGGTATATTGGACGGAACCCACAATGTAACAGTTCGTACCGGCGGCGGAACCAACAGTGGTCAGTTGAGTATTACCAGTGCGTGTGAAAGTCCTGCAAATCTGCGGAAGTTCTTTGACCAGTGGTATGCTCCGGAAGTTGTGATGCAGCTGCAGTATGGCCCCATCGGCGTTTACTTCAATGAGCAGGATGAAAATGGCGTATGGCTGTCCATTACAGAGGATGAAGCAAAAGAAAAATTTGGTAAAGGCGCAGGGGAACTGAAAGGTGAAAATGAAGTGGCCGGACCGAAACTGATCCTGAGTGAGTACTATAGCACTACGTTCAAAATGGAGGATCGTGCCATTGAGCGTCTGACAGATCTTTATGAATTCTGGATGCCATATGTGGAAAACCCCACTGTATATCCGATTGACTGCGTATTTACAGCAGATGAACTGGACACTATCGACTTTTATAAAACGGATTTTGAAAACACAGTTGCGGAAAATGAAGGTCTTTGGATCAAAGAAGGCGGTCCTTCCGATGAGGAGTGGGAAGCGTACAAGTCTTCTCTGATCGACGGATGCGGACTGGAGGAGCTTCTGGAAGTATATCAGGATGCTTACGACCGCTATGTAGATGCAGAATAATCTGAAACATTAGGGAAATGCTGAATAAAGCGTTTCCTTAGGTAACGAAATGCCGGGCTGGGACGTTTTCGCCCCCGTCCGGCTTATAGCATAGAAGGAGACCTATTATCATGACCAGTCAGACTTTATTGGAAGCGAGAAAATATGAAGAAACAACGGAAACACTGATTGGCAAAGAAGATCGACCGATATTTCACCTTTCCACGAGGACGGGATGGATGAACGATCCCAATGGATTTTCTGTTTATAAGGGAGAATATCATCTGTTCTATCAGTATCATCCATATGATTCTCATTGGGGACCAATGCACTGGGGGCATGCCGTGAGTACAGATCTCCTTTGCTGGCGTTATCTGCCGGCAGCATTAGCTCCGGATACGCTTTATGACAAAGATGGGTGTTTTTCCGGCAGCGCGATAACTCTGGATGATGGCCGCCAGCTGCTGATGTACACCGGTGTTTGTGAGGAACCGCAGCCGGATGGAACAAAGAAAGGGATTCAGACACAGTGCCTTGCGGTGGGGGACGGGACAGATTACGAAAAATACCCCGAAAATCCTGTCCTGACGAAAACCGATATTCCGGAGGATGCCAGCCAATATGATTTCCGTGATCCGAAGGTATGGAGAGCGTCGGATGGAACATATCGCTGCATTGTGGGCAGCAGGCCGGCAGACGGGAGCGGGCAGATCCTGCTGTATGAGAGCAAAGATGCATTTCATTGGAATTTTAAAAAGATTTTTGCACGAAACCAGAGCCGGTTTGGCAGAATGTGGGAATGCCCGGACTTTTTTGCGCTGGATGGAAAATGGGTGCTGCTTACGAGCCCGCAGGATATGCTCCCTCAGGATTTTGAATATCACAACGGAAACGGGACACTGTGCCTGATCGGCAGCTATGATGATGAGACTGAGACATTCATAGAGGAACAGGATCAGGCCATTGATTATGGAATTGATTTCTATGCGCCTCAGACTATCCTGACAGAGGATGGGCGCAGAGTAATGATCGGATGGATGCAGAATTGGGATACCTGTGATCTGCACATGGAAAACAGAAACTGGTGCGGACAGATGAGCATTCCACGTGAATTATCTATTCGAAACGGACGGTTGTATCAGGAACCTGTCCGGGAGTTAAAACAGCTGAGACACAATGAAGTACGGTACCAGGATGTATTGGTAGATGGGATTTGCTCTTTGGATGGGATCCGCGGACGGATCGTGGAACTGGAAGTTGAAATTGAACCGGAGGACAAGGATGCCCTCTATAGGAAGTTTGCAATCCGCTTTGCCCAGAATGAGATTTATCATACAAAGGTGAGCTATCGGCTTCAGGAATCAACGCTGAAAATAGACCGAAAGTTTTCCGGATCCCGAAGAGCGATTATACATCAGCGAAGAGCAAAGGTCGCGGCGGCGGACGGCAAAATCAAGCTCAGGTTGATTTTGGACCGGTACAGTGTGGAAGTATTTGTGAATGATGGCGAAAAAGCCATGACGGCGACACTGTACACCGACCAGGAAGCTGACGGAATTTCCTTTATGGCAGATGGAAAAGTCAGGATGAATGTTGTGAAATGGGATTTGATGGATGAATAAAGAAGGGCGGTAAAATCGGAACATATGTGTGAAGATAGAAAAAAAGAGTATGATGTAATTGCCTTGGGGGAATTGCTGATTGATTTTACGGAAAATGAGATAAGCAATCAAGGAAATCCCATGTTTGAGGCAAATCCCGGAGGAGCCCCCTGTAATGTCCTCGCAATGCTTCAAAAAATGGGAAATAAAACAGCATTTATTGGGAAAGTCGGAGATGATTTTTTCGGAGAGCAGCTGAAGAAAGCTATAGAAGAGGTTGGGATCGACAGTGCATGCCTTGTAAAAGATAAGGAGGTACATACGACACTTGCATTGGTACACACCTGTCCGGATGGTGACAGCGATTTTTCATTTTACAGAGATCCGGGTGCGGATATGATGCTGACGGAAGCGGAAGTTCCTGAGAACATGTTTAGGAAAACGAGAATGTTTCATTTTGGATCATTATCTCTGACACATGATCTGGTAAGAAAAGCTACTCTTAAGGCATTAAAGCTGGCAAAGGAGAATGATGTCCTGATTTCTTTTGATCCTAATTTAAGAGAACCCCTGTGGCCTTCTTTGGAGGAAGCCAGATGTCAGATCATGGAAGGTTTGAAATATTGCGATATTCTGAAAATATCAGATAATGAGATTCGCTGGCTGACCGGAAAGGAAGACTATTCCGATGGAGTGTTGTGGATCAGGGAGAGGTTTCCGTATATCCGGTTGATCCTTGTTTCAATGGGACGGGAAGGGAGCAGAGCTTACTACCAGGAACGAATGGTAGAGGTACCTGCGTATATAAATAATGGTACGATAGAAACAACGGGAGCAGGAGATACTTTCTATGGCTGCGTATTGCATACGATATGCGAGAGAGGCCTGGAAGAACTGACAGACAATGATATCCTGCAAATGCTGCAATTTGCCAATGCAGCGGCTTCTCTGATCACTGCAAGAAAAGGAGCGTTGCGGGTTATGCCGGAAAAAGAAGAAATAGAGACATTTTGCAGGGAAAAAACAGCCTGAGGGCTGTTTTTTTGTGGTGCAGTATCGAAATATGGCATTTTCAAGGATCAGGGCAGCACTAACATTAGACGATATTGATCCGGCGGAAACATTGGTATTGACAATATTACAGATTTTTAGTAGTATTTAAATAAGATGTAACAGAATTGTAAATTTTAATGCCGCAAAAGACAGAGGATCTTTTTAGATATAAAGGATGGTCAGTAATTATGAAGAAAAGGAAAATTACAATATCGTTGATCTGTTTTCTGATCATGGCTTTTCTGCCGGTTACAGTTTGGGCAGCCTGGAAAAATACAGCAAACGGAACGATTTATACCATAAAGTCCTCGCCAGGGTACTATGTGGGCTGGCATACCATCAAAGGCGCGACCTATTATTTTAATGAAAACGGAGTGATGCAGACCGGTTGGCAGAAAATCGATAAGAAGTGCTACTATTTTGGTACGGACGGAAAAATGCGTACTGGTTGGCAGAATATTGATAACAAGGTTTATTATTTAGGGACAGATGGTATCCGCAGAACCGGCTGGCAGACGATCAAGGTAGATGATGTCACGCAGAAATTCTTTTTCAGCGGAAAAGGTGTGATGCGCACCGGACTGCGAACCATCAAGAAAAAGATGTACTATTTTAAGCCAAACGGTGTTCTCCAGAAAGGCTTTATCACGCTGAACGGAAAAGTTTACTATGGAGACAGTAATACCGGGGTGCTGGCTCAGGATAAATGGATCGGAGATTATTACTTCCAAAAAGATGGCACCATGGCTGTGAAGCAGTGGATCGACGGCAAGTGGGTCGGCGATGACGGAAGGTATACCGGTCTGAAGAATGGCTGGATCACTGAAAACGGAAAGAAATGTTATTACGATAAGAATGGAAATAAAGTATTTGGCTGGATGACTCTGTCGGGGAAGAAATACTATCTGAACGAAAGTACGGGCGCGCTGCAGACAGGGTGGTTTACGGTAGGAAAATATACCTACTATGCCAGCTCCAAGGGTGTTATCCAGACAAACAAATGGAAGAAAAAGAAATATCTGCAAAGTTCCGGCGCGATGGCCACCGGATGGATCACGGTCAACGGAAAACGATATTACTGCAATACGAGCACAGGAGTCCGTCTGACCGGTTGGCAGACGATCAGTAAGAAATATTACTATTTTGAAAAAAAGGGCGTTCTTCAGACGAACACCTGGCTGGAGAACAATAGCTATTATGTTGGAGCGGACGGCGCCAGATGCATCGGTGTGACAAAAGTCGGCAAAAGATACTATTATTTTAGTTACAGCAAGGGAGGACAACTGCTAAAGGGTTGGATCAAATATGGAAATGATCTTTACTACGCGCATTCCTCGAAAGGTTATCTGTTTGTGGGACGCTGGTTTACAAAAGGCTCCCATAAGTATTATGCCGGAAGTGACGCCAAGATTTATAAGGGGTTAAAGACGATCAGCGGCAAGCTGTATTACTTCGATACAACCAATGGCCGCATGGCTAAGAGCACGATGAAAAAGGTAGATAAGGCTACCTACTATTTTGAAAGTGATGGAGCGGCAGCTAAGGGTAAATGGATCACCTACAATTCAAAATACTATTATTTTGAAAATAATGGACAGATGGCTGTCAACAAGTGGGTTGGCACCTACTATGTAGGAGCGGATGGAGCCAGAGATCCTAATAAAAAACTCACGGTGGGACTGCAGACGAAAAACGGAAAGACCTACTGTTATGATTCCAACGGAAATATGCTCAAAGGATGGCAGACAGTCAATGGAAGCACCTACTACTTCGGTGCTGAAGGGGCGGCAGTCACCGGTCTTCAGGTGCTGGATAGTAAAAAGTATTATTTCTATCCCACGGGGATTTTGGCGAAAAGCCTGACATTGGCAGTTGGAGATAAGGAATATACCATCAATTCCAGCGGTGTTGTAACTGCTGAGAAGACCATCAGCGTTTCAGGAAGCACTACAGGATCGAAGATAGCGAAGTTTGCCATCAAGTATGTGGGAAATCCATATGTCTATGGAGGCACAAGTCTGACCAATGGTGCAGACTGTTCCGGATTTGTGCAGACAGTATTTGCCAACTACGGCATTAAATTGCTGCGGGTCGCGGACGATCAGATGAAGGGACCCAGTCAGACTTATATTAATGCCGGATACAAAAAGGCGGTGACAGTAAGCACAGACAGCATGCTGCCGGGGGATCTGGTATTTTACGGATCTTCCAACTATGCCAGCCATGTTGGTATCTACATAGGCAGCGGAAACATAGTGCACGCCAGCAATTCCCAGGCATACCCGTTGGGAGGTATCAAAATTTCACCGTATAATTACACAACGCCGGTCAAGATCGTCAGATATTGGTCATAAGTGTAGCACGAAGGAAACGATGATGGATGCGTTTCCTTAGGAAATATAAGAAATTATTAGAACAAAATAGAGGGGCTGTCGCACTAAGCATTTTAAAGCATAAATATAGTTTTCTGAAGAGCGCTCTCGCTGCCCGCCATGCGTAGTGGATACTAACCTGCCTGCTGCGCATAGGCTTGCAGCCAGGAAGTATCAACGCATGACGAGACTCTCAGAAAGCTATATTTATGCAAATTATGCATTTAGTGGGACAGCCCCATATTTTTAAAAATTCTGTGAAATCGTGAGGAAAAAGCAGGTGAGTCCTTGCAAAATGCGGATTCTCTGGTAAACTGTAAGCAGAAATTGCAAAGCATGGGATAATGGAGAGAAAGAGGTTTGCGATGAAGACAAGATGGATCGCAATATTGCTGACTGTCGGACTGTTGGTACAGCCCTGGAGCGCGGCGTATGCGGAAGAAGACGTTTTGATAGGGGAAGAGGGCGGAGAAGCAGTTGGATCAGAGGTTGTTATTGAGGAAGAACAGGCTTCAGAGGAAGACCCTTGGACATGGGATTCGGACGAAGCGTGGACAGACGGTGGAAGTGGTGGAGAAGATGCAGACGCTTTTGATGAATCCGATTCGTATGAACAGGAGACCGAGGAAGCGGATGGGATCATAGAGGACAATGACAGCAGTGAATTTGATGATATCATCGAGGATCTCACAGCGGAAACCCTGGCGGGTGATTTCGATTCGGTGGAGGAAGCGGACACCGTAGAATTAGAGGACGCCACAGTGGTGCCGGACAATGCCATTACCACGGGTTCCGGCGCCAAAAGACTGATGCGCGCTTTCAGTCTGGAGAGTTATGACGGGTGCTTTGGAAACCAGCTGAGCGGAGCAGCGGCGGTTTTGTATCAAAAAAGGGTAGAATATTATGTGACCGGCAGAAGCACTGGACAGTTGGTGGTCACCTTTGATAAGAATACCACCCCGATCACGTTTGACGCAACGGTTTACCAAGATAGCAGCGGATCATACCTGATCGATCGCTCGGCTCAGGAGTATAAGGATTATTATGCTCAGGCTTTGTATGCGATGCAATCATCCGGCGATGCATTTCAGTACGATCATTCTGAAATTTTCTGGATAAGAGGAGGAGGTTATTCTGTTGCGCCCGGAAAGTATTATGACAGGGAACAGAACAAGTGGGTCGGCTATCTGGCAAAGGTAGTGTATACGCCCAATTTGGCATTTGACGGGGCGGACGGCCTGATTTCTGCTTATGACGCGGCAGTCGCGGAAACGGCGGCACAGATAGCAGCCGGGGCGGATTACGATGGAAACGGCAGGACAGATGAACTGGAGCTGGCGATGGCAGCGCACGATTATCTGTGTGAGAGACTATATTATGATAACAGCGGATTAAGCCGATACAATGCATATGTATCAGAACACGGGACAAATAAAGGATATGATGATTTCCGTATTTTTGTATCTGCAGGAGGATTTCTGGATCGAGTGGGAGTCGGCGTAGTCTGCGAGGGGTACGCCAGAGCATATAAGGTGATCTGCGATCAGTTTGGCATTCCCTGTGTGTTGATCGGCGGAACCGTAGTGCAGGGAGGAACCACGATCGGGCACATGTGGAACGGCGTGCTTATCAATGGAAAATGGTATCTGACAGACGTGACCTGGGATGATGCCGGGAATAAGGCATCCTATAAATATTTCATGGTGGGAAATATCACTTCCGGAAGGACAAGTTCCGGTAATTTCAGCGGGTCATCAAGCACGAAAACATTTACTTATCCGTTGTTGGAAACGGAAAAAATACATCTCTGTGAAGCGCTGGGTCATAACTATTCCGTAACCATTGCGGAGGCTACATGTACAGAGAAAGGTCATGCAGAATATGTCTGCACGCGCTGCGGCGCAGAGTACCAGACTGAAGATGAGGCTTTGGGACATGCCTATGAAAAAGAAATAATATTTCCAACTTGTACAACAGAAGGCTATACGATATATACCTGCAGCCGCTGCGGGGACAGTTATCAGGAAAATAGAAAAGAAGCCCTTGGACACTACTATAAAACAACCGTGTCGGAACCCTCCTGTACTGTTGAAGGATATAAAAAATATCAATGTATCTTTTGTGGTAGCGAATATTCGGAAATTCTCGAGCCGCTGGGACATGATTACCAAAAGACGGTGACAGATCCCACTTGTTTGGAGAACGGTTATACCACGTACACCTGCGGCCGGTGCGGTGACAGCTATCAGGCAGATCTCACAGAGCCGCTGGGACATGATTACCAGAAGACGGTGACAGATCCCACCTGTTTGGAGAACGGTTATACCACGTACACCTGCGGCCGATGCGATGACAGTTATCAGGCAGATTTCACCAGGCCGCTGGGGCACTCTTTTGAGAATGGACGTTGTATCCGCTGCGATATCGGTGACAGTATTGCAAATGCCGCAATTTCTTCTATCGCTGCGCAGGTTTATACAGGAAAGGAAATCACGCCGTCTGTTACGGTGAAATTTGGAACGAGCACATTGAAGCAGGGCAGTGATTTTACGGTGGCATATCGGAATAATCTGAATGCAGGCGCCGCCTATGCGGTTGTCACGGGAAAAGGAAACTATTCCGGAAGCAAGACGGTATCCTTTACGATAACCCCAAAATCAGTGGCAGCTCTGGAGTATTCTCCAGTGGAAGCGCAGGTATATTCCGGAAAAGCAAAGAAGCCGGCAGTTACAGTTAAAGACGGGACTGCAGAACTGGTGAACGGCCAGGACTACTCCATCGCATACTCCAATAATAAACAAATTGGGACAGCGATCATCACCATAACCGGAAAAGGTTCCTACACGGGAACAAAAACGATCACTTTTAAGATCAACCCAAAGGCCGCGGCGCTGAAGAAACTGAGGGCAGTCAACGGGAAGAAGATGACGGTCTCCTGGAAAAAGGTAAAGAATATTGACGGGTATCAGCTGCAGTATTCCACCAGCAGTAAGTTTAAGACATATAAAACAAAAAAGATAAAGGCCGGTACTCTGACAAAGACCATCAGCAAGCTGAAAAAGGGGAAAACCTACTATGTGCGCATCCGAACTTACAAGAAAGAGAGCGGAAAAACGTATTACAGTACATGGAGTAAGGCCGGGAAGGTAAAAATAACAGGGTAAAAACATATCAGATACATCATACACGAGAGGGGAAATACTATGCGAAAAGTTTCAAATGTGTTGACCGCTATACTGGCAGCCGGGGTTTGTGTTTTTATTACGATGCTTGCCATAGACGCGGACATTTATACCATCATCTACAATCTGGTATTCCTGGGCATCATGCTGGTGATCATGGCCTTTGCCTGGGGATTTGGCTTTTGCAGGATCAATCGTACCGTCAGGGGGCTGGATCTGGCTTCTCAGAAACTGATGGGCATCTACCGTAATAAAGGAAGCATAGCAGAGATCACGGTGCCGGGAGCAAAGCTGTTTGAGGTAGAGTATCTCGACAAAAAGTACCAGGAGTATCTGGCTTATTTAAGAAAGACCAACAGCCCCTGTGATATCGGGGATTACATCGGAGAATATGAGATCAACAATTATACCCACCGCAAACTGGTGGAGATGGTGCCGGACATTCTGACCAGCCTGGGTATTTTAGGTACTTTCGTAGGTCTGGTTTGGGGTCTGCGGGGGTTTGATCCACAGACTTACGAGGCAATGACTTCCTCCGTATCGTCATTGGTGGACGGTATCAAGGTGGCATTTATCACTTCTATCTACGGAATTACACTGTCTATGGTATTTTCCTACTGGCTTCGCGGCGCTCTCTCCAGAGTATCCGAGAGCCTGGACAATTTCCTAGACAAGTATTATCTGTGTGCTGTGACGCCCACGGACGCCACAGCTATGAATCATGTTCTGGCAAATCAGAAAGAACAGACAAGGGTCATGCAGGAAATGAACGAGGGTATGGCAGAGCAGATGGCGGTCAGCTTTGAGAACTACGTTGCTCCGGCCATGGATCACATGAATGAGACCATGGATAATTTCACTCAGGTGGTTACGCTGAATCAGGAGCAGCTTCTGGAGAATATTTCCAGGCAGGTGATGGGCAGCATGAAGAAAGAGCTGCTGACAGAGTTCAATGAAATGAGGACTCTGCTTCGGGAATCCAACAAGATGCAGAAAGAGTACAATCAGGTGATGTCCGAGGCACAGGCGAAGTTCCAGAGTGATTTTCTTGCCGGCGAGAGGGAAATGACCCGGGCAATGAAGGCATCCAGCACGAGCCAGCAGGAAACATTGGCCGCGATGAAGCTGCAGCAGGAGCATTTGGCGGATTTTGTGGATTACATGGCAAAAGTTATGGGAAAAATGGCTCAGATCAATGATATCAGCGCCCGTACCCTGGAAGCGGTGACGGAACAGCTGGAAAATGCTTCACCTCAAAAAGAGGCGGCGGATGTGGAAATGCTGACAGAAAAGATGGAGCGTCTGATCGCCATGATGGAAAAACAGCAGCGTCAGCAGAATAAGCGTGGATTGTTCCGTTAAAAGGATGCGTATGATAAACGAGAGCATCATAAATTTGGAGGCTTGCGTATGAAAAAAGTTAATAGAAGAAAAATGCAGGATACGTCCAGCCACAATGTCTGGAGATCCTATTCTGATATGATGTCTGGCCTGCTTCTTCTCTTCGTGCTAATCATGGCGGTGTGCCTGATGCAGGCGCAGAAAAACTACACGGAGAAACTGGCGGAGCAGGCGAAGCAGCTCCAGACACAGAATGCGCTGGACCTGTCACAGACACAGTTGGACGAGCAGGCCAGTCAGCTGGCTTCCCAGCAGACTACTTTGGATGAACAGGCGGCGGCCTTGATCGCACTGCAAAGTACCTTGGATGAGCAGGCGAAGCAGCTTTCACAGAAGGAAAAGGATCTGGCAGCCAGCCAGACGCAGCTGGATGAGCAGAATGCGCTGCTGGCGTCTCAGGAGGAAGAACTGGAGGCGCGGGATCAGGCCCTGGCGGCCAGTCAGGCAAAATTGGATGAACAGAACGCGCTGATGACTCAGCAGCAGGCAAGGATCGATCAGATCATCGGTGTGAAAGCAGACCTGATCGCGTCTTTGAACGAAGAGTTCAAGACGAATCAGATCAATGTGGATATTGACTATCAGACCGGAGCTATTGTGTTGGATTCCAGCGTATTGTTTGAACTAAACGAGAGCGAATTGACGCAGGAGGGGCAGGCGATCCTGGCACAGATCCTGCCGGTATACTGCAAAGTGCTTCTCAGCGAGGAGTACGAACCTTACCTGGCGGAGGTTATCGTTGATGGTTATACGGACACCCAGGGAGACTACATCACAAACTTAAGTCTTTCTCAGCGCAGGGCTTACGCAGTGGCGGAATATCTGGTATATTCCGAGGATTCCTTCCTGACAGCTCAGGAGAGCAGTATTCTTAGGGAGAAACTAACCGCCAACGGGCGCTCCATGAGCAACCCTATTCTGGACGCCAACGGACAGGTGGATATGGATGCCTCCCGGCGTGTGGAGATCAAGTTCCGCTTGAAAGATGAGGAAATGATGTCTGAGCTGCAGCAGATCATCCAGGAGACAAAGATCAGCAGTGAAACGGCGGAAACACCATGACAGTATTTTAGAAAGAACGGGTAAGGAAAGGAAGCAATAAAACATGAATCGGGAAAATGTATGGAAATCTTACACAAAAGAGCAGTGCGTGGAGCTGGAAAAACTGGCGTCAGACTACAGGAAATTTTTAGATAACGGAAAGACAGAGCGGGAGTGTGTGAAGGTAACGATTCGCCTGGCCAGAGAGGCGGGTTATCAGAGTCTGGAGGAAGTGCTTCAGGAAGGAAAGCAGCTGCAGCCGGGAGATAAGGTTTACGCAGTGTGCATGGAAAAAGCGGTGGCCCTGTTTTTGATCGGCACAGAGCCCATAAGTAAGGGAATGAGGATTTTGGGAGCGCATATCGATTCTCCCAGACTGGATCTGAAACAGAATCCGTTGTATGAGGATACGGAGCTGGTTTACCTGGATACCCACTATTACGGCGGTGTGAAGAAGTATCAGTGGGTGACGATCCCGCTGGCCATCCATGGCGTGGTAGCAAAGAAAGACGGCACGGTGACACAGGTTTGTATCGGCGAGGACCCTTCGGATCCGGTTTTTTGCATCACAGATCTTTTGATCCACCTGTCCGGGGAGCTGTTGGAAAAGAAGGCCAAAGTAGTCATTGAGGGAGAAAATCTGGATGTGCTGATCGGAAGCCGTCCGCTGGTTCCTGAAAAAGATGAGGAAGATGCGCAAACGCAGGAGGGAGCGGAAAAGAAAGACAAAGTTCAGAAGGATGCGGTGAAAGCCGGTATCCTGAAAATTCTGAAAGAGAAATACGGAATGGAAGAAGAAGATTTCCTCTCTGCGGAGCTGGAGATCGTTCCGGCGGGAGCGGCCAGAGACTGCGGCCTGGACCGGAGCATGGTAGCGGCCTACGGGCAGGATGACAGGGTCTGCAGCTATACATCTCTGGCAGCACTTTTGGAGACAGAAACTCAGGCGCATACTTGCTGCTGTCTGCTGGTAGATAAGGAAGAAATCGGCAGCGTGGGAGCTACCGGCATGCAGTCCAGGTTCTTTGAAAATACCGTTGCAGAGCTGATGAACTGCATGGGACAGTACAGCGAACTTGCGCTGCGCAGATGCCTGGCAAATTCCAGGATGCTTTCCTCCGATGTGAGCGCTGCCTATGATCCGCTGTACGGCAGTGCTTTTGAGAAAAAGAACGCGGCTTACTTTGGCAAAGGCCTGGTGTTCAATAAATACACCGGAGCCAGAGGAAAATCCGGATCCAACGACGCCAATGCGGAATATATGGCTTGGATCCGCAAAGTCATGGATGAGGCGAACGTGGCCTTTCAGACAGCGGAGCTTGGCAGGATTGACGCGGGCGGCGGCGGAACCATCGCCTATATCTCCGCCCTTTACGGTATGGAGGTCATCGACAGCGGCGTGGCGGTTTTGAATATGCATGCGCCAATGGAGATCACCAGTAAGGCGGATATCTACGAAGCGAAGAAAGGATACACCACTTTCCTTAGGAATTGAAATGCATCAGGTATTTCAATTTAAACTTGCCCAGGCCCGAAAGGAGGAATATCCATGGCAGATGCAACCGTGCGAAAACCAAACATTGCCATGCAGTACCGCAGGGATCAGAAGGGGAATGAGCTTTCTATTCTCGGTTACGGCTGCATGCGCTTTACGAAAAAATACGGAAGGATCGTGTTTCAAAAAGCAGAGCAGGAAGTGATGATGGCGATCCGCCATGGCGTCAATTACCTGGACACTGCTTACATCTATCCCGGCAGTGAGGAATGCCTGGGAAAGATCCTGGTCAAAAACCATTGCCGCGAGCAGGTGAATATCGCTACCAAGCTGCCCCACTATCTGATCAAGTCCAGAGAAGGGCTGGAGAAAACCTTCCAGGAACAGCTAAAGCGTCTGCAGACGGATTACATTGACTATTATCTGATGCACATGCTGACGGATATTGCCACCTGGGAACGGCTGAAAGATCTGGGTATTGAAGAGTGGATCAGGGAAAAACTGGCCAGCGGGCAGATCCGGAACATAGGATTTTCTTATCACGGGAATACCGATATGTTCCGGCAGCTGGTAGACGCCTACCCCTGGAACTTTTGCCAGATCCAGTACAATTATATGGACGAGAACACCCAGGCGGGACGCGCAGGACTTCGGTATGCGGCGTCCAAGGGGCTTCCGGTGATCATTATGGAACCCCTGCGGGGAGGACGGTTGGTAAACCTTCTTCCCCAGGAAGCGAAAAAACTCATAGAGCAGAGTGGACGGACGGCTGCAGAGTGGGCGTTTCGCTGGCTCTGGGATCAGCCGGAAGTGACAGCGGTCCTCTCTGGCATGAATTCCCGGGAGATGGTGAAAGAAAATATTACAGGCGCCGGGAAAGCCAGGGCAGGCATGATGACGGAGGAAGACTTTGCCCTGATCGAGCAAGTAAAGAGCGAGATAGGACGCAAGGTAAAGATCGGCTGCACCGGCTGCGGCTACTGTATGCCCTGTCCGCACGGTGTGGACATTCCCACGTGCTTCCGCAGCTATAACATGCGCTACACAGAAAACAGATTCAATGGCCTTCGGGAATATTTTATGTGTACCACGATGAAGAAAAACGGATGCAACGCCTCCCTTTGCAAAAAATGCGGCAAGTGTGAAAAGCATTGCCCTCAGGGGCTTCCCATCCGTCAGGATCTGGAATTGGTGGTGAAGGAACTGGAAACGCCGGTCTACAAAGCCGCTTGTCAGGTGAAACGGTTTATCCGGCTGTAGGAAGGAAAAGCGAGAATATAGCATAGCGGATTGCCGCTCTGAGAATGAAAAACCAAAGTCATTCCGGGGCGGCAGTTCTTTTTTTTACGCGAACAGTGAGCAATCATGCCGCCGTCGCATTAAGCAAAGTATGCATTTAGTGCAACGGCCCCAATGCTGATCCGTCGGATAGGAACCGCATTTGGCATTAATGAAAATGCAACTTTCAAATTGACAATATACATAAGGAATGATAATATGAGACTATGTAAAAACTATAAAAAATAATAACCAATATAAAACAGGAGGAACATGGATGAAGGATATTTCACTATTGAAAGACAGAAAGAATGAACTGGGATATACCGATCAGGAAATAGCAGACCTGTCCGGTGTACCCTTGGAAACGGTACAGAAAATATTTTCCGATGCTACCTGTTTTCCAAGCAGCGATGCACTGGCGGCGATTGAAAGAATCCTGTTTCCACAGGCACCACCTTATGCCGGCACGGATAGCTCGAAATCAGATCTGTTGAGGGAACGCCCCCTTACCTGGGGTGAATTGGAGGATCGGCTGGAACAGTATTCAGAGGATCAGCCGGGAAAATATTTAGAAGATCAGCCCCCGGAAGGAGGATATACGTACGCTGATTACCTGGCTCTTCCGGATGACCGCCGCGTGGAATTGATCGATGGCAAATTTTATGACATGGCGGCGCCCAATACGAGACATCAGATTATCATTGGACAGCTGCATCTGCAATTTCAGGCCTGCGCCCAAGCCCATCCGGGGTGCATGGTCCTCCTTTCGCCAGTGGATGTGATGTTGGACATGGATGATCGGACGGTGGTACAGCCGGATCTCATGGTACTCTGTGATCTGTCAAAGCTGCGTAAGGGCAGGGTGTTCGGGGCGCCTGATCTGGTGATCGAGGTTATCTCACCCGGGTCCAGGCGTATGGACTACGGCAAAAAGGCGGGGAAATATATTGACGCCGGAGTGAGGGAATACTGGATCATCGATTATAAGCGCAGGACCGTGGTGGTCTATGATATAGAGCATGAAACGGAGATGTCCGTCATGGGAATGGACGAGGATATCCCTGTGAATATTTCCGATGGCGATTGCAAAATCCGGATGAAGGAGATCCGGGATTATTTGGATGCTCTGGGAGATATATGAATCTATCTTGCCCTTCCTATATAGACGTGATATAATGGCAGAACGCATGGGACTTTTTTGATTGGTGGTGCCTGCGAAGCTGGTATGTGAGTTTAGAAAGGATTGTGGTACATAGGATGGAACCGAGAGAGAACAAGATGGGCGTTATGCCTGTAAAACAGTTGATCATCAGCATGTCTTTGCCGATGATGATCTCTATGCTGGTGCAGGCGCTGTACAATGTTGTGGACAGCGCGTTTGTGTCTCAGATCAATGAAAATGCCTTGACGGCATTGACATTGGCTTTTCCGCTTCAGAATTTAATGATCGCGGTTGGATCCGGAACCGGGGTGGGTGTCAATGCGCTCTTATCCCGTTCTTTGGGGGAGAAGCGGTTTGACCGATCCGATAAGGCAGCCAATACCGGACTGCTTCTGACTTTCCTATGTTATATTGCGTTTTTATTGGTGGGTCTGTTTGGCGCGAAGGGCTTTATCGGTTCACAGACGGACAACCCTGAGATTTTGGAGTATGGGACAACTTATCTTCGTATTTGCTGCTGCCTGAGCTTTGGACTCTTCTTCCAGATGACGTTCGAGCGGCTTTTGCAGTCTACAGGGCGGACTCTCTACAGCATGATCTCCCAGGGAACGGGAGCGATCATCAATATTATTTTTGACCCCATCATGATCTTCGGTCTTCTTGGATTTCCGAAGATGGGCGTAGCCGGCGCAGCCTACGCTACAGTTCTGGGACAGGTGGCAGCTGCCATTATCGGTATGACGCTGAACCTGAAGAAAAATAAAGAGATTCAGTTTTCCCTTCGCAGTATTCTTGCTCCAAAAGCGAATGTAGTGACGGAAATTTATTTTGTGGGAATCCCCTCTATTCTGATGATGTCCATCGGTTCTCTGATGACGTATCTGATGAATCAGATCCTGACTTCTTTTTCCGCCACAGCGACGGCGGTGTTTGGCGCTTACTTTAAGCTGCAGAGCTTTTTCTTCATGCCGGTATTCGGTCTGAACAATGGCCTGATCCCGGTGTTGGCGTACAACTACGGCGCCAGAAAGAAAGACCGTATCGAACACGCCCTGCGGTTTTCCATGGTTTTGGCAGTGGGAATTATGGCGGTTGGAACGCTGGTATTTGAGGCTGTTCCGGTTCTGCTGCTGGGTCTGTTCAATGCATCGGGAGAGATGCTCCGGATCGGGGTACCTGCTCTGCGCATTATCTGTCTGGCTTTTATCCCTGCAGGGGCGAGCATCGCCATGGGTTCCATTTTCCAGGCATTTTCCCAGAGCTACTATTCTCTGATCATTTCCGTGGCGCGCCAGCTGGTGGTATTGATACCGGTGGCCTACCTGCTTTCAAAGCTGGGAGATGTGACTCTGGTCTGGTGGGCGTTCCCGATCGCGGAAGTGGTCTCTCTCATATTGTCGATCCTGTTCTTCCGCAGATTATATAACAATACGGTAAAGGCATTGTAAAATTGCGAGACTTCTATGACTGGTGATGGGGCTGTCGCGCTAAATGCAATAAAATGTTTAGCGCGACAGTCCCATATGAACCAAGCGGGAAGTCTCGCTTTTATCCTGTACAAGAGAGGAAAGTTAAAGGATGGATTGGAATTTACTATTTATTTGCAACAGCGTACTTTTGGGAGTGGGCCTGGCGATGGACGCGTTTTCTGTCTCCCTGGCCAACGGACTTGCCGAGCCGGGGATGAGAAGAAGGAAAATGTGCGGTATCGCCGGGGTGTTTGCTGCGTTTCAGTTTGCCATGCCCATGATCGGCTGGATCTGTGTACACACCATTGTGGGATATTTTCAGGCTTTTGAAAAATTTATTCCATGGATCGTGCTGGCTTTGCTGGGATATATCGGTGGGAAAATGCTGTATGAAAATATTCGTTTTGGAGAAGAGCAAACGGAAAGCGCAGAGAAAACAGGCATAGCTACACTTTTACTACAGGGAGTGGCTACCTCCATCGATGCACTGTCGGTGGGCTTTACGATAGCGGATTATAATAGTCACATGGCGTTAGTCTGCTCCATGCTGATCGCAGTGACAACCTTTGCGGTCTGTCTGTGCGGAGTCTGTCTGGGGAAAAAATTTGGCACCAGACTGGCTGGAAGAGCCGGTATTTTGGGCGGGACGATTCTGATCGTGATCGGATTGGAGATATTTATAACAGGTATCATCTGAAATATTCTCATTTTTCCCTCTATAATAAAGCTGCAAATATGGTAAAATGTTACTATTCACAGCCTGCTTGAAATCGAGTTCTGGCTTATTATGCTTGCATGGACAAGACAGGTTCTGATTTCAAACAAGGCCTGCGAATAGTAACGGTAAAATAGAGTATAATATTGAAATTGGAGCAATCACGAATATGACTCAAAAGGAAATGGAAAATTTTCAGAATTACAGCAGATATGCCAAAATGGAGACCGGGCAGCTGTGGGAACCGGAAAGATCTGGTCGGAAAATTGTGGCGGCAGTCGTCATTGGTCTGCTGGCAGCAGGGTTGGCAGTTTTTGCGTATCTATATTATAAGACGCACGAAGAGATCACTATTTTTGGACACCATATTTCTCTGGGCGTAAGCCGGGAGGCGGTGCCGGAGGATGCTAATCTGCCTGCAGAGACGGAGAGGAACTTGGAAACGGCGGCGGAGACGGAGGATGCTGCTGCAGAGGGATTGGCAGCGGAGTTTTCGCCTTATCATACCGATGCGACGAACCCCGATAACCTGATTGCTTATACAGAAATTGAAAAAAACGGAAGGGTCCTGAGTGATGTGTCAGAATACGATCCATGGTATCATTTTGATTTTAGTCAGGGGGATGCCTACACGGATGTAGAGGGTATCATTACCTTCCGGGGTAACAATTTCCGTGATACCGCAGCTTACGGGTTGGCTGAGATGGAAGAAAAAACATTGCAGGCATCCTGGTCTAAAGGTACCGGCGGCCTTTCCTATAAAAATGCCACCTGGACCGGAAGCGGCTGGACGGGACAGCCGTTGATCGTGAAATGGCCCGCAAAGACGAAAGAGGCTATGAACCTTTACGACTGGGCAAAGAAAGATGATGATCTGGTGGAAGTGATCTATGCTTGTATGGATGGATATGTGTATTTCCTGGATCTGCGGACAGGGAGCCTCACAAGAGATCCGCTGTACCTTGGCTTTACTTTTAAAGGAGCGGGGGCGCTGGATCCCAGAGGCTATCCTATTATGTATGTAGGCGCAGGTTATGACAGCACGCAAGGGACGGCCCGGGTGTTTGTCATTAATCTGTTGGACTGCAGCGTAATGCACACTTTCGGCAATGATGATCCGTTTTCTCTGCGCTATGGACTAAGCTATTTTGACTCTTCCGCTCTGGTAGACGCAGCGTCAGACACGCTGATCTATCCCGGAGAGAACGGGATTCTCTATCTGATCAAGCTGAATACAAAGTACGATGAGGCGGGGGGAACTCTTGCCATTGATCCGGAGGATGTGGTGAAATGGCATTATCAGGGAACCAGAACCAGCACGGCCGCCTACTGGCTGGGTATGGAAGACAGCGCGGCTATTTATGGAGGATATCTGTTCATCGCAGATAACGGCGGAAACCTGATGTGTCTGAATCTGAACACATTAAAGTTAGTGTGGGTGCAGGATATCCTGGATGATTCCAATTCCACTCCGGTATTGTCTGTGGAGGACGGACATCTCTACTTGTACATCAGCACCTCTTTTCATCTTGGTTGGCGCAGCTCATCTGGCGCGACGGTGCCCATCTGGAAGATTGACGCTGAAAATGGAGAGATTGTATGGCAGAAGGATTATGAATGCTATACAGAGAAAGGCGTGTCCGGCGGCGTTCAGTCCACCATTGCAGTAGGGAAAAATGATCTGTCGGATTACCTGTATGTCACCGTGGCGAAGACAGGGGATTACGGTTCCGGTGTTCTGGTCTGCCTGAAAAAAGATGATGGCGAGGTGGTTTGGGAGGAGAAGAGTACCTATACCTGGTCGTCGCCGGTCTGCGTCTACAATTCGGACGGGACAGGGAACGTGATCTACTGCAATGGCGCGGGAAATATGTATCTGTTGGATGGAAAAACCGGCGAAATCTATTCTTCCGTTTCTCTCAGCGAAGGAGTGATCGAGGCATCCCCCGCAGTCTATGAGAACTATGCGGTGGTGGGCACCAGAGCCTGCAAGATCTGGGGCGTGGAACTGAAGTGAAAATTAAATATACATACTGTAGGTTGTGGCTGTCGCACTAAGCTTTTTATTGCATAATTATAGTTTTCTGAGCAACGCTCTTGCTGCCCATCATCAGCCAGGAAGTACCAACGAGGAGGCATCCTGACACGCAGTGTCATTGGAATGATGCCGACGACCTGTCAGGTGCGCGAAGCGCGCGTGACGATACAAAGCTATGATGAGGCTCTCAGAAAACTATAATTATGCAAAGTATGCATTTGGTGCGGCAGATTTTTTAGGCAAAAAACTGAAATGCTACGATAAGTAGCATTATTTTATACAAATGACAACTGCGATTTCTTGGATAAAAGGCGATTGTAGGGTACCATCAGGCTATCAAGATCAAAAGGAGGTCACGAAGATGACATTTGCGGAAAAGTTAAAAGCAGCGCGGAAGAAAGCGGGAATGACGCAGGAAATACTGGCGGAGAAACTGGGAGTTTCCCGTCAGGCCATCACAAAGTGGGAAACGGAGCGTGGCATTCCGGATATTGATAATATGATGACCATTTCCACTCTTTTCGGTATCAGTGTGGATGAGTTTCTTTCCGAAGAAAAGACTGCTATAGAAAGAAAAGGGTATCTGTATGAGAGTACCACCGAATATGATATCGACGGCAGAAAACGCTTCGATATGAAATTTGGCGGAGCGGCAAGACTTTCCGTTACCGGGACAGATGATGAAAAGATCAAGGTAAGGCTTGCTTCTGATGAGATCGAGACACTTACCCAGGACTTCAAAGTGAAGATTGATGACGTCAAAGGACGGATTGATGTGGATGTAAAGCGCCAGAAACGTGTAAGCGAGGCGACGGCGAAGGAATTTGTCCTGATTGATGTATTCCTGCCAAACAAATATCTCTCTCATGTAGAACTGGGCGTTAACTGCGATGAGCTGTATATCAGTAATCTGCAATGTGAAGATATTGAGTTTGATGGAAGGGCAAACAGCCTTACCGTGGATTCTGTCATTGGAACAGTAGAAGTAAAGTGTAATCTGGACATGATGATCACATGTACAAGAATTACAGGCGCAATCGAGATCAACCAGATATCCGCGACTTCTCAGATCACGATTCCCGACGACTTTGTTTTCCAGTCTGTCCTCAAAGGAATCGGCAATACCATCAGTTATGAAGAGGCAGGAGAGGCCGCGGAGGATTTTTCAACAGAGGATGCGGACAATGTGATTGAACTGAATGGTATGAGAAGTGAGTTGGTGATCCGGCGGACAAAGGAGGTATTCTAATGAAGACGATTATCCGTACCAGAGACCTGGTCAAGAGTTTTACGACAGAGGGCGGAACCCAGACGATCATCAACCACCTTGATCTCGATATATATGAAAAAGATTTTACCGTGATCATGGGGTCCAGCGGCGCAGGCAAATCTACGCTTATGTACAGTCTGTCCGGCATGGACCGTCCCACCAGCGGCAGCATTTTGTTTGGGGGAGAGGAAATCACGAAAATGAGCAATGATAAACTGGCGGTGTTCCGCCGTAAATATTGCGGCTTTGTGTTTCAGCAGGTATATCTTTTGGACAGGATGAGCCTGATGGACAATGCCATGACGGCAGGACTATTGGTGGAAAAGAATAAGAAAGTGGTGGCCGGGCGAGCCAAAGAGCTGTTTGAAAAAGTGAACCTGCCGGAAGTGACCTACCGGAAACGCGTAAACCAGGTTTCCGGAGGCGAGGCCGCCAGGGCCGGTATCGTGCGGGCTGCCATCAACCGGCCGGAGGTAGTTTTTGCCGATGAGCCTACCGGCGCTTTAAATTCCGATAATTCCACGGCCGTATTGGATGTGCTGACAGAACTGAACCGGGATGGGCAGAGCATTATCATGGTTACACATGACAGAAAGAGCGCGCTGCGGGGCAGCCGGATCATCTATCTGAAAGACGGTAAAATTTACGGAGAGCTTTCTCTGGGAAGTTACCAACAGGACAAGGTAGAAAGAGGCGATAAGCTGGATCAGTTCCTGAGAGAGATGGGGTGGTAATATGAAGCGAAATTTTACGTTGGCAAAGTATTTACTGCGGAAAAATCGGAGCAGTATCTTTTCGTTTTCTTTGATCTTGCTGATCTCCACCCTGCTATTTGCCAGTGCGTTGACTGTGAATAACAATGTCAGTAAGGATTATGATGCATTGCATGAACAGCTAAATACTGCGAATGCTTTTTTCACCGTTCCGGCAGTTCAATACACGGAAGATCTGGTAAATGCTCTGGAAGAACTGCATTCTGTGGAAATGGCGGAAGGCAGGCGGGGCGTGATGCTGTCTGTGCCGGTGGAGATGGAGGGGTCGCAGCAGGAGCAGACGCAGATATTTTTTAGCCTGAAAAACACTGGCGAACTCAACCGGTTCCGCGTAGTAGAAGGCTTTGCGGAAAATGCCGGAAAGGGCATCTGCATAGCTAACTATACATATATTCATTCCAGTCTGGAACCCGGTAGTTCATATGCCTTTGACTCCAACGGAAACAGCTATTCTTTTCCAGTGATCGGCGTATTGGAAGATATGCAGTATGGAAACTACGCATCTTCGGTTATCGGTCAATATCTGACAGAGGAAAGTTTTCAGAAGTTGCTGGGACAGGAGCCGCAAAATGAGGTGGTGGTGATCTCGGTCAAAGCCGACAGCGGCCGGGAGGCGTACTGCGATGTTTCCAAGTACCTGAACGAAAAAGGAATTCTTGTGATCAGCAAAAACTATGACGAGAATATGAAAAACCAGAGGCTTGCGATCTCCAACATTCTGGTGCTGATCCTGCTGGTGTTCTCTGCGGTGATCCTTCTGATCAGTCTTCTGGTGAGTAAATTTAAAATACAGCAGTCCATCGAAGAGGAAATGGCCAACATGGGGGTTCTGAAAGCCCTGGGCTATACGGGAAATGAGATTATCCTGGGGGTAATATTGCCCTATCTGATCAGCGGTCTGACCGTCACCTGTCTTGGCGCGGCCTTATCGTATCTGCTGCTTCCTGTGCTGGGCAATGTGATCATGATGCAGTCCGGTTTCCGATGGGAACCCGGCGCAGATATCACTGCCGATCTGACGGTAATCCTGATCAGTCTGCTTTTGATCACCGTATTTACCCTGTTGCCGGCAGCGCGAATCCGAAAACTAAATCCCATCAATGCCATTCGGGGGATAAGGCAATCCAAGGCGGAACGAAATTATTTTGAGATGGACAAAACTGCGGGCAGTGTTGGAATGCTCCTAACGCTGAAAAATTTTGTGAATATGAAGAGACAGAACATCCTGCTAGGGATCGTGCTGTTTTTTATGACAGCGGCGGCGTCCTTTGTCATTATCCTGTATTACAATATTAACCTGAATCCCATGAACTTTATCAATACGCTGGTGGAGGAACATCCTTCCATTATAGTGAAATCGGATGAAGATATGGAAACGGAATTGGCAAAGATGGAACATGTCGAACGGGTCATATATTACGATGAGCAGTGCAGTGTAAGTTACAGAGATGATTCTTATAAAACTTTTGTCTCGGAGTCTTTTGAACAATTGGCGAATGATCTTTGTTATGAGGGAAGAAATCCGGAAACGGACAGAGAAGTGGCTGTGGGCAGCCGGATCCGGGAGGCATATGATCTTCAGACCGGGGATACCATTGTCCTTAGCAGAAACGGAAGGGAAGAAGAGTATGAGATAACGGGATTTATTCAGTCGGTAAACTATTCAGGCGAAGTGTTGGAACTGACCGTCGACGGTTACCGAAGGGTAGAACCGGATTATACGCCTGGAACGCTGTACCTCTACCTGGATGATGAACGCCTGGCGGGAGCAGTGATGGAGGAGATAGAAGAAACGAACGAAACGATAAATTCGACCATGAATTATGCGGAATCCATGGAATCTGCTATGGATCTGTATGTATCGCTGGTGGGAATTATCTGTATTGTCATCATTGTGATAACAGTGTTGTTGATTTTCCTGATCCTTTCTATTCTGATTTCCTCTATTATTACCAGGCAGAAGCAGGAACTGGGTATCTTTAAGGCCGTAGGATACCAAAATAGGCAGTTAGTCCGCCACCTTGTGGGCGGATTTATCCCGGGTTCGCTTCTGGCAGTCATTGCAGGCGCTCTTGTAAGTAAGCTGACTTTGGGAAAGGTATATGGGTTCATTTTCCAGGCGGTTGGAGCATACAAGGTAAACTTTGTTTATCCCACAGGGCTCCTATGCCTTACAGCCCTGGGACTTATCGTAAGCACTCTGGTCATCGGTGTGGCTCTTGCGGAAAGGATCCGGAAGATATCGGTTTACTCGCTGATCCGGGATTGAACGCGCACCCATTGGGTATTGGAAACTTCATAGTCAGAACGCTATAATAATATTGTTTGCGAATTCACGGCTTTCTCACACTTCAAACACAGGAAGGACACAAATTAGGATTAAAGTTGTTTTCCATAAGATACCAGTTGAACAGTGTACATCGAAAGAGGAGCGGACTATGAAAAAAAGGAATTTATTATTATGTGGGATTTTATCGGCAGCGATGGTTATGGAAGCTATGGTTCCTGCATTGGCGGAAAGCGCTGCGACAGAGCAGGTGACAGAAAGTTCCGGTCAGTCTCAAAAGCGGCAGGCTCCTCCGGAAAAACCGGACGGTGAAACGGGAGTGCCGGATGGTCAGCAGACCCCGCCGGAGATGCCGGGCGGCCCGGGAGGAGAGATGCCGGATGGCCAGGGAGGCCCAGGAGGGATGCCGGGTGCCCCCGGAGACCAAGGAGAAATGCCGGGTGGTCAGGCAGGCGGCGTAGAGAGCTATGACTCAGTGAATGAGTATACAGAAGATGCGGTGGTGGAAGGTGAAACGATCACGTCTGCAGGAACTAACGAGAATGCAGTTTTGGTGAGCGGAGAAAACGCCAGTGTAGTATTGAAAGATGTGACGGTAAGCAGAATCTCCCAGGACAGCTCAGGAGGGGATAATGCCAGTTTTTACGGGGTAGGCGCCGCACTGCTGGCAACAGCAGGAGAGCTGTATGTAAGCGGAGCAAATATAGACACAGGCGCAGCAGGAGGAGCCGGAGTTTTTGCATATGGCGATGGTACGGTGTATGTGGCTGACAGCACCATCACCACCGACCAGGATACCTCCGGAGGTATTCATGCGGCAGGCGGCGGCACATTGTATGCCTGGGATCTGGATGTGACCACGGAGGGAAATTCTTCGGCGGCGATTCGCAGTGACCGGGGCGGCGGCACGATGGTTGTGGACGGAGGTACTTACACCTCCAACGGAAATGGTTCGCCGGCAGTCTACTGCACCGCTGATATTTCCATCAACAATGCGGAGCTGACCGCCAATGGTTCTGAGGCAGTATGCATTGAAGGATTGAATACTCTGCGGCTGTACGATTGTGATTTAACCGGAAATATGACGGATATGGACCAAAACGACTGCACCTGGAATGTAATCGTATACCAGAGTATGTCCGGTGATTCCGAAGTTGGAAACGGAACGTTCCAGATGGTGGGAGGAACCCTGACGGCCCGGAACGGCGGGATGTTCTACACCACCAATACTGAGTGTACCATCACTCTTGAGGATGTAGAGATCATACCGGCACAGGAGAATGACTTCTTCCTGCGCTGCACCGGAAATGCCAACGACAGGGGCTGGGGTCAGACCGAATCCAACGGATCGGATTGCCTGTTTACTGCCATCGCTCAGATCATGGAAGGTGATGTGATCTGGGACAGCATCAGTGAGCTTGATTTTTATATGACTGACGGAAGCACCCTGACCGGAGCCATTGTGCAGGATGAAAGTTATGCCGGAGACGGCGGAAACGGTTATTGCAACGTTTATATTGACGAGAACTCCAGTTGGATCGTGACCGGTGACAGCACCGTAACAGCGCTCTGCCAGGCAGGTGCGATCACAGATGATGAGGGCAGCAGCGTAACTATCGTTGGTACTGACGGCACGGTTTATCAGGAGGGCGACAGCCAGTACACTATCACTGTGGAAACCTATACCGACAGCGCCAATACCCAGGATGCCAGCTCCGTGTCCGCATGGGCAGACCATCAGGCAGAGCGACCAGCGGAACTGTCATAAGTAATAGCTTCGGAAACACATCAAGTGTTTCCGAAGCGTACTCGCCTAGGCCCGAAGGAGCGTATCCGCCGACAGGCGGATTTTGGGACGACTTCCTCAGTCGTCCCAAAAGGCATGATTTCTGGACGACCCACTACCTTACAGAGGATCGCAGATAGTATGCTTGTACACAAAACACGTCTATCTCGTTCCTCTTGCTGCAAACCTGTCTGCACGCCGCTCAAATGCGATCAAACCGTATGCATTTTCGCGGCGGCAAGGTTTTTGCAAGAGTTCACTCGCACGACGATCGTTTTTGTACAAGCATATTGTCTGCGATCCAAAGCGTTACGACGCGGCTTGTGAAGGAATCATGCCTGATAGTTACGTGCTCGGACGAGGAGCAAACGCTTTTATCGCGAACGATGTCCGAGCAAATGTAACGCAGCAAAGTGAAGGTAGGAAACTATGTTTTCAGCAGACATTATTCCTTACAAGCCGTTATTACATAGCGGGTGTTCCAGAAATCATAATAAAATGACGTCAGTTCAAGGAGACGAGCGCCTCTTTTGTTCCTTGTCGTTTGCGTTCTGACATGATATGATGTTGAGGGACAAAAGGTATTTTGCCCCAACATTTGAGACAAGATTGAGGTCGGATGAGATGAATAAGGAACTGACAGAAGGAAATATTATTAAGGGTATGGTGCGGTTTTCCGTGCCATACCTTATTGCATGTTTTTTGCAGACTTTTTACGGGCTGGCGGATTTGTTTATTAC
>CADCMM010000012.1 GCA_902802515.1 uncultured Lachnospiraceae bacterium | reverse complement strand
GGCAAATGTAACGCAGCAAAGTGAAGGTAGGAAACTATGTTTTCAGCAGGCATTATTCCTTACAAGCCGTCATTACGCAGTGGGTGTTCCAGAAATTATGCCTTTTGGGTCGACTAAGGAAGTCGTCCCAAAATCCGCCTGCCGGCGGATACGCCCCTTCGGGCCTAGGCGAGTACGATTAGGAAACACCTGATGTGTTTCCTAATCTATACCCGTATGTCCAAATCCGCCTGCGCCGCGCTCTGTCTCGTCCAGCTCGTCTGCTTCTTCGAATTCCAGCAAAAGGAAGGGCATCACCACCAGCTGGGCAATGCGCTCGCCGCCTTTGATGGTGCGCGGCTGCTCTGTATCATTGTGAAGAGCTACTTTGATCTCCCCGCGGTAATCGGCGTCAACTACGCCGACACAATTAGCCGGGCGCAGCCCCTGTTTCGCGGCCAGGCCGCTTCTGGCAAAGATTCCGCCAAAGTACCCTTCCGGTATGGCCACGGCCAGACCGGTTCCGATCATTTTTGTCTCATGGGGAAGTATGGTCACCTGCTCCTCCAGGCAGGAATAGAGATCGTAGCCAGCCGCCTTTATGGAACCGGCGGAGGGCAGCTTCGCATTTTCCATCAGTTTTTTTAGTTTTATCTTCATTGTACTCTTCTCCTACTTTTGGTTTTTTTAGTTTACGAACTGACTATTGTACAGTCTTGTGTAAAATCCGTTTTTCTGCATCAGGCTTTCATGATCACCCTGCTCTATGATCTGACCGTTCTTCATTACTAAAATCACATCCGCCTCCTGTATGGTAGAGAGGCGATGCGCTACGATAAAGCTGGTTCTCCCCTTCATCATCACAGCAAAGGCATTCTGTACCTTCTGCTCCGTTCTGGTATCAATGGACGAAGTCGCCTCATCCAGGATCAGCATCGGAGGCAGGCAGAGCATCACTCTGGTGATGCAAAGCAGCTGCTTTTGACCCTGGGACAGATTGCCTCCATCCTCCGAGATCACAGTATCATATCCTTCCGGCAGACGCCGTATAAAACTGTGGGCATGGGAAGCCTTGGCCGCCTCTATGATTTCTTCCTCTGTGGCCTGTGGTTTTCCCATTATGATATTTTCACGGATCGTACCGGACTTCAGCCAGGTTTCCTGCAAAACCATCCCGTAAGCGCACCGCAGAGATTTTCTGGTCAGATCTCTCACATCATATCCGGACACCCGAATCGCTCCGTCCCTTACATCATAGAAGCGCATCAGCAGATTGATCAATGTGGACTTTCCGCAGCCCGTTGGACCAACGATAGCCACCCGCTGTCCCCGGCTCACATTCAGATTCACATCCTCCATCAGCTGCTGCTGCGGATTGTAAGAGAATGAGACATGATCAATGCAGACCGATCCATCCGGCTCTGTGAGTACGGCCGCATCCTCCTTTTCCGGAACTTCCGGTGTTTCCCGGATGAGTTCCAGAATTCTGTCGGCGCAGGCCAAAGAGTTTTGCAGCTCCGTTATTACTCCGGAAATTTCGTTGAACGGTTTCGTATACTGGTTGGCATAACTCAAAAATGATACCAGTCTTCCCACGGAGATACGGCCGCGGATGGCCGATACTGCCCCGAAAATTCCCACCGCGGCATAGACCAGAGCATTCACAAATCTGGTGGTCGGGTTCGTCAGGGAGGAAAAGAAAGTGGCCTTTAATGAACAGTCTGTGAGGCGATCATTGATCTCGTCAAACCGTTTCTGGGATTCTTTCTCATAAGCAAAGGCCTTTACAATTTTCTGGTTTCCGAGCATCTCCTCGATCAGCGCTGTCTGTTCTCCCCGGATCTTCGACTGTTTCTGAAACATACTGTAAGTCCTGGAGGCGATAAAGGCTGCCGCCATCAGAGAAACCGGGGTAAGCACCACAACCAGTATCGTTATCGCCGGATTGATAGAAAACATAAAAAGCAGCGTGCCTACTATAGTGAGTACTCCGGTAAACAGCTGGGTAAATCCCATCAGCAGGCCTTCCGACAACTGATCCACATCAGCGATCACGCGGCTTACAATCTCACCGTGAGGATGGCTGTCAATATATGGAAAGGGAAGGATCTGCAATCTTTCAAAGGCGTCCCGCCTCATATCCCGGATTACGTTGTAGCTGATCTTATTGTTGCAGATATTCATCAGCCATTCCGCCGCGCCGGCAATCACAGTCAGCACCGCCATTTTTACAAGGATCAGGGAAACCGCTGCGTAATCCACCTTTCCCTTTCCGATGATCTGATCTACCGCGTTTCCGATCAATATTGGATTATACAGCGTCAGTGCCACGGAAATGGCGGCACACAAAACAGATAAGATCAGGAAAACATGGTAATGCCGGATATATTGGAGCACCTCCCGGAGTGTTCGGGCCTGCCTGCGCCTCTCTTCTCTTGTTTTGATCTTCTTACCTATGATCGCCGCCTCCTTTCGGAAATTGGGAGTAATAAATTTCCTGATACACAGGGCAACTCTTCAGCAGCTCGTTGTGCGTCCCGATACCGGCCACCGCCCCGTCATCCAGAACAATGATCTTATTGGCGTAGCGCACCGATGACGCTCTCTGGGAAACAAGAAATACTGTGGGAGCCGGCTTCATGCCCCGAAGCGCCATGCGCAGTTTCGCGTCCGTAGCAAAGTCCAGTGCGGAAGCGCTGTCATCCAGGATCAGGATCTTAGGATTTCCCACAATGGCTCTTGCTATCGTAAGACGCTGCTTCTGACCGCCGGAGAAGTTTTTTCCGCCCTGCCGTATCCAGGTCTGCAGTCCCTTGGGGCGGCGCTGCACAAATTCTTTGGCCTGGGAAATTTCCAAAGCCCGGTCAATTTCCTCTGACGCTGCATCCTTTTTCCTCCAGCGCAGGTTATCCTCTATGGTTCCCTGAAACAGCATCACATTCTGAGGCACGATGCCGATCATCTGACGCAGGCTCTTCTCCTCGTAGTCCCGGATATCATGTCCCATCAACCGTATTTCGCCTCTCGTGGCGTCATAAAAACGGGCCACAAGATCTACCAGGGCCGTCTTGCCGGCTCCGGTTCCCCCGATGATGCCCACCATTTCTCCGTCATTTACCGTAAAACTAAGGTCACTGAGAAGTTCTTCGGATGCACCAGGGTAGCGAAATCCCACATTTTGGAAAGTCAGGATGGGGTCCGTTTGATCCATATGTGGATTCCGTAAAGTTCCGTATTCCATACTGGATTTTAAGTCAAATACCGCCTGAATCCGATTACCGCAGGCCACCGCTTTCGTGATAGAGATGATCAGGTTGGCCATCTTTATCAGTTCCACCAAAATCTGTGACATGTAGTTTACAAGAGCGGTGAGCTGCCCCTGGGAGATACTTCCCTGGTCTACCTGGATCGCGCCGCTCCAGATCAGAGCTATGATACCTCCGTTAATGATCACGTATGTCACCGGATTCATCAGGCCGGAGACGCGGCCCGCGAACATCTGCACTTTGTTTAGTTCTTCCGTGCTCTCCCTGTACCGCCCTATCTCATCATTCTGTTTATTAAAAGCCCTGAGTACCCTGGCTCCGGTCAGATTTTCCCTGGTCAGTTCCAATACCCGGTCAAGACGCCCCTGTACCTTTCGGTACATAGGGATATTAAACAGCATAATGCCAAACACCACCACACAGAGCAATGGTATGATCACCACAAATACGAACGCCGCCTTTGCATTTACCGTAAAGGCCATGATCATAGCCCCGAATACCACAAACGGCGAACGGAGCAGCAAGCGCAGGGTAAGATTTACCCCCGTTTGGACCTGGTTCATATCGCTGGTCATTCTGGTGATCAGCGCCGAAGTGCCAAGTTGATCCAGTTCCGTATAAGACAGGCTCTGAATGTGGCGATACAGTTCACTCTTTACTTTAGCTGTAAAGCCTACCGCCGCTTTCGCCGAAAAATACTGCGCCGTCACCGAGCAGGCCAGGCCGATGGTTCCCAGCAGAACCATAACCAGGCCCATCCGGTAAATATATGCCTTGTCGCTCCCGCCAATGCCTTTATCAATGATGGAAGCCACCACCAGCGGTATAAATAATTCAAAAGAAGCTTCCAGCATTTTAAACAGTGGCGCCAGAATACTTTCTTTTCGATAGTCCTTTAAATAAGTTAAAAGTTTTCGCAATGTTTTCTCCCAGCGTATCAATATCAGTAATAAAACACATTTAATAGATAAACATAGCGTCCCCAAAAGAAAAGAAACGGTACCTTTCCTTTACAGCCTCCTCATAGGCCTCCATAATATGTTCTTTTCCCGCCAGAGCCGACACCAGCATCACCAGAGTAGATTCCGGCAGATGAAAATTGGTGATCAGCGCGTCGATCAGTTTAAACCGGTATCCCGGATAGATAAAGATATCCGTCCAGCCGCTGCCCGCCAAAAGAACACCGTTTTCATCTGTTGCGGATTCCAGGGTTCTGCAGCTGGTGGTGCCTACCGCGATCACCCGGCCTCCGCTCTTTTTGGCCGCATTGATCCGCTCTGCCTGTTCCTCTTCTATCATGTAAAACTCGCTGTGCATATGATGCTGCGTCACATCCTCCACCTTGACCGGGCGGAACGTCCCCAGACCGACGTGAAGCGTCACTTCCGCGATCTGTACGCCCTTCTCCCTGATCTTCTGTAAAAGCTCCGGCGTAAAGTGAAGCCCCGCCGTGGGAGCCGCCGCCGATCCGTCAAATTTTGCGTAGACGGTCTGATAGCGGTTTTTATCCTTTAATTCGTGAGTGATATAGGGCGGCAGCGGCATCTGTCCCAGCCGGTCAAGAATTTCTTCAAATACGCCCTCATAGCGAAACTGCAGCAGGCGGTTCCCGTCTTCCACTACATCAATGACTTCCGCCGTCAACAGGCCGTCCCCGAAGGAGATCTGTGTGCCGACCCTGCACTTTTTCCCGGGTTTTACCAGGGTTTCCCAGATATTGTTTTCCCGGCGTTTTAAAAGAAGCACTTCAATTTTTGCGTCCGTCCCTACGCGGCTTCCGTATAATCTGGCAGGTATCACCTTCGTATTATTGATCACCAGGCAATCCCCCGGATTCAGATAGTCAATAATATCCCGAAAAATATGATGTTCTACCTCACCGGTCTCTTTATTCAGCAGCATCAGCCTGGAAGATGAACGATCATCCAGGGGATCCTGGGCGATCAATTCCTGTGGGAGTTCATAATAGAAATCTGATGTTTTCATATTATATCAATTACCATCCTTTGTTGTTTAATCTCGGCGTGCTCATTATAGGCTATTTCCCCTGATAATACAAGCGGTCACACTCCAATATTTTCCACTTCTCATCACGAAACTGTACAATTGAGACGGCACAGTTCGGCGGAACGCAGCCTCTCCAGAAATTGGCGATATCCGTATGCTCTATATTGGCTAATAACGCCCTTAAGGCCGCTCCATGGGTAGACAAAAGAATCCGTTCCTCTCTCTGCATTTCTGTCATCGTCACCTCCGATGAGGCCAATTCCCGCAAAAAATCTCCAGTCCGCTCAATGAGCTGTTTAATGCTCTCTCCCTTCGGCGGCGCCTGGTAGCGCTCCGGCGCATCAAAAAAGAAGTGGAAATCCGGATCCGGCAGGGGATAATCGGGGTTGATCATAGAAAGCCCTTCGTAATCACCAAAGCTGATCTCCCCGATCCGCGCATCTGTCTCAATTGGAATTTTTCTTCCGCCCAATACCAGACGAGCCGTCTCCACAGCCCGCTGCAGCGGACTGCTGATCACTCTGCTAAAAGGAAGTTTCCCCAGTGTTTCCCCAACTTTTTGCGCCAGCTCCCTTCCGTTTTCATTTAGAGCAATGTCTGTCTGTCCCTGCATTCTCTTGATTCTGTTCCATTCTGTTTGTCCATGCCGCAATATATATATCTTCATATTTTCTCCCATGAGATCAAAAGTGTGCTTTATAGGAGACAAAGTTTCCTATACAAGAAAAACGCAAGGCTGCCACTTTATGCCGACGTTGTCTTTAACATCCGCCGTTCTTAAAATGACAGCCTTTTTGTCTGAAACAATGGTTATGACCGGATCTCGATTCCCAGCGCCTCCAGACCATTCCAGATCTTCTTCATGGCAGCAGTGATATCCGATTCCTCCAGCGTCCGGTCATTTGCACGGAAACTGATAGAATAAGCCATGGACTTAAATCCGGAAAGGATCTGCGCACCTTCATAGATATCGAACAGATGATAACCTTCCAAAAGTTTTCCGCCCCTCTGTTCGATCACGGCTTCGATCGCTCCAGCGCTGATCTTCTTTGGAACTATCATGCTGATATCTCTGGTCACCGCCGGATAGCGGGCAATTCCGGTGTACTTCCGGTCAAAGGTAGCCATCTCCACGATCTGCGGCATATCCAGAACAGCGACATAGGTTTTTTCTCCCAGTCCGTAATTATCCATCACTGCCGGATGTACTTCACCCAGGAAGCCGATTGTCTTCCCCTGATAGATCACATCTGCCTGACGGCCGGGGTGCAGGAACGGTTTCTTATCTGTGGGATCATAGGTCTTTTTCGCTTTCATCCCGACTTTTTCCAGGAATTCTTCTATAACCCCTTTCATGGTGAAGAAATCTCCATCTCCGTAGAAACCGAGAGTAAACTTCATTCGTTCGTCCGGAAGCTCAGTCAGCGGCAGCTGCTTTGGCAGATAAATATTGCCCAGCTCGTACAGACGTACATTCTTATTGCGATGATTATAGTTAAAGGCCAGGGAAGATAACATTCCATTCAGAGAAATCGTTCTCATGATACTGAAATCCTCGCCCAGCGGATTCGAAATCTGCACCGCGCGGCGCAGAGAGGAATCTTCCGGAAGCAGCAGCTTGTCAAATACTTTCGGGCTTTCAAAAGAATAGCACATGCCCTGAGAAAAACCGCAGAATTCAGCAATCTCTCTTGCCATATCCTCAATTCGCATCTTCATCGGCTTCTTTCCGGTGGTCGCCTCTCCGGAGGGAAGCGTGGTGGGAATATTGTCATATCCGTAGAATCTGGCTACTTCCTCCGCAAGATCCGCGGTGCGGAAAATATCATGACGGAACGTCGGTGCGATCACTTCATTTGTCTGCGCGTCGTATTCCAGATCAACAGCCGCAAAGTAGCCCAGCATCTCTTCCGCGGAAATATCGGTCCCCAGGAGCGCATTGATCTTATCCGGCTCAAATTTTACTCTTACCGGCTCTTTTTTCTTAGAGTAAACATCTACCATTCCGCCTACTACTTCACCGGCGCCCAGTTCTTCGATCAGCTGGCAGGCGCGGTTAATGGCCGCTTCTGCGTTATTGGGATCCAGACCCTTCTCAAACTTGCCGGACGCATCTGTGCGCAGTCCGATTCTCTTAGCGGAAAGACGGATATTGGTTCCGTCAAAGCAGGCCGCCTCAAACATCATGGTCTTAACATCATCCGTGATCATGGAATTCTCACCGCCCATGATGCCTGCGATACCAATGGACTTCTCGCCATCGCAGATCATCAGCACATTCTCATCCATCTGACGCTGCTGACCGTCCAGCGTCACAAACTTTTCTCCCGCTTCAGCGCGTCGCACGATGATCTCATGACCGGCAATCTGATCGTAATCAAAGGCATGCATAGGCTGACCATACTCCTCCATCACATAGTTGGTGATATCCACCAGATTGTTGATGGGACGGATTCCTGCCGTCGCAAGTCTTCTTTGCATCCACTTGGGGGATGGAGCGATCTTAATATTCTTTACCATACGGGCACAGTACCGCGGGCACAGATCCGGGTCTTTCACCGTTACTTTCACATAATCGTGGGCGTCCTCATTATTTCCCGTTGGAGTAACTACTGGCGGAATAAACTCCTTCCGGAAAGTAGCTGCCGCTTCCCGCGCAATACCGATAACACTGAAGCAGTCCACACGATTAGAGGTGATCTCATACTCAAAATTCACATCATCCAGCCCCAAAGCCTTGATGGCATCACTGCCCACCTGAGCGTCCTCCGGGAAGATATAGATACCGTATTCCGGAGCTTCCGGGTACATTTCCCTGCTGGAACCCAGCTCCTCGATGGAACACATCATGCCGTTGGATTCGATACCACGCAGCTTACCTTTTTTGATCTTAATACCGCCGGGTGTCATCTTTCCATCGTGCCCGCCGGCTACCCGTCCGCCGTCCAGAACCACCGGGATCTTGTCTCCCTCATGCACATTCGGCGCTCCGGTTACGATCTGTATTGTCTCCGTGCCAATGTTCACCTGGCAGATGATCAGTTTATCCGCGTCCGGATGACGTTCTATCTTTTCAATCTGGCCAATGACGATCTTTTCCAGATCCTCATCCGCTCTCACAAAGCCCTCTACCTTGGTTCCGGTCAGGGTCATTGCATCCGTATATTCCTGCGCCGTTACGTCCAGCTCGGGAACATAGGCTTTAATCCATGATAATGTTGTATTCATCTGTTTCTCCTCCTATTTGAACCCGTCCTAGAACTGTTTTAAGAAACGGTAGTCATTTTCGTACAGCAGACGCATATCGTCGATTTCATATTTCAGCAGCGCGATACGCTCCAATCCCACACCGAACGCAAAACCGGTGTACTCCTGCGGATCAATACCGCACATTTCCAGAACATGGGGATGCACCATACCGCAGCCCAGGATCTCGATCCAGCCGCTGCCCTTACAGAAACGGCAGCCTTTTCCGCCGCATTTAAAGCAGGAGACGTCTACTTCCGCGCTGGGTTCTGTAAACGGGAAATGATGGGGACGGAATTTTGTCCTGGTTTCCTCTCCGAACAGTTCCTTGGCGAACTCTTCCAGTGTCCCTTTCAAATCCGCAAATGTAATATTTTTGTCGATTACCAGTCCCTCAATCTGATGGAAGGAAGGAGAATGGGTGGCATCCACCTCATCCGAGCGGAATACACGCCCCGGAGAAATCATGCGGATAGGCAATTTCCCCTGCTCCATAACACGAGCCTGCACCGGAGAAGTCTGGGTACGCAGCACGATCTCCTTGTTGACGTAGAATGTATCCTGCTCATCCTTAGCCGGATGGTTTGCCGGAATATTCAATTTCTCGAAGTTGTACTCATCATATTCAATCTCCGGTCCTTCGATCACCTCGTAACCCATTCCGATGAAGATGCGCTCCACCTCCTCCTGGGCGATGGTGTTGGGATGACGATGACCTACCGAATTTTTCTTTGCCGGAAGGGTCACATCGATGACCTCCCGCTCCAGCTGCATCTCTCTGGCCTTCGCTTCCAGTTTCTTTTTGGTCTCTTCCAAAACACGTTCAATACTCTCTCTTGTTTCATTTACCATCTGCCCGATAGCCGGACGATCCTTGGGATCCACATCCTTCATTCCCTTTAACACGGCAGTCAGTTCGCCTTTTTTCCCTAAGAAGGCCACTCTTGCCTCGTTCAGTTTTTCCAGGCCGTCCGCTTGGGAAATCCGCTGCATCGCCTGTTCTCTGATTGCCTGAAGTTTTTCTTTCATAGTTTCTCCTTTCCTGATGTAGGGTTCTTTACCTCACCTTGCATGCGCCCTTCGCTGTACGCAGCTTGTCCTGGCATCGATGCATTTCTTTGCCTTATGAGACATGCACCTCGCAAGCTTTCGCTTCCTCGGTCGCGGGCTTCGCCCTATCAGCCCAATCTGCGTACTGCTTTTGTGCGCATGCGCCCTTCGCTGTACGCAGCTTGTCCTGGCATGTCTCATTGCCTACGCGCAAAGAAAGCTCCGCCCCTGAAAGGGACGAAGCTTCAATTCCGTGGTACCACCCTAATTCCTGCATCCGCAGGCACTCGTTATGCGTAACGTGCATCTTCGTCATTCTCTAATAGATATTCTATCGTTCAAAAATGAAGCTCCCGTGCGAAATTCAAACATCATCTGAACCGAAAGGTACTCACAGCCTATGATACCTTCTCTCTGGCGGAAAATGATCTTCTACTGAACACGATCAAAGCCTTTTTCTTTACATATGTCTCAAGTTTAACATACTTTGCGCTTCTGTCAAGAGGTATTTTGCCGGACTGTGCCTTACCCGATCAGCTTTCCCTCCAGGGCAAGTTTTACTTTCCTGATATAGTCCGGCGTTGTTCCGCAGCAACCGCCAACAATGGATGCTCCTGCCTCTACCAGCACTTTTAAGTACTTGGCAAATTCCTCCGGCCCCATACTATAAGTGGCATTCCCATGGTCATCGATAAAGGGCAGCCCTGCATTTGGCTTAGCGATCACCGGAACCTCCGCCACAGCCTTCATATTTCGAACGATGGTCTCCAGCTGATCCGGTCCTACGGAGCAGTTTAATCCCACTGCCACAGCTCCCATGGCCTGCAGGGTCTCAACTGCCTCCACCGCGCTTCCGCCAAAAATAGCGTTGCCATCCGCCTCAAAGCTAAGACTGCACATCACCGGAAGATCACACACCGTGGATGCGGCATCCAAAGCCACCATGGCTTCTTCCAGAGACATCATAGTTTCAGCCACAAGCAGATCTACTCCTGCTTCCGACAGATAGGTGATCTGTTCCCGATAAACTTCAAACAGTTCATCCACCGTGGTGTCCCCTCCTCTGGATTCCAGCATTTTGCCAGTGGGCGCCACATCACCTGCGATCAGCGCCCGATCTCCCACTGCCTTCTTGGAAATCTCCACCAGGCGCTTATTCATATCCCCTACTTGATTGTCCAGTCCCCGTCCTTCTAAGCTGAAACGATTGCCGCCAAACGTAGGGGCGTAAACAATCTGAGAACCTGCCTCAACATATTTCTTCTGCAGCTGCGCCAGCACTTGTGGATGTTCTAACACCCACGCCTCTGTGCAGATACCATGGGGCATCCCCGCCAGATACAGGTTAGAGCCGGTGGCTCCGTCCAGATATACAATTCCCTGTGCTGTCAATGTTTCAAATTCCTGTCTTGTCATACTCGTATTCTCCCTTTTCCTGTTTTGATTTTGAGCGTGTCGCACTTAAAGCATATCTTGCATAAATATAGCTTTCTGAGAGCCTCGTCATTCGCTGGTACTTCCTGGCTGCAAGCTAATTGCGCAGCAGTCAGGTTAGTATCCACTGCGCATGACGGGCAGCGAGAGCGTTCCTCAGAAAGCTATATTTATGTAATAAAATGCTTGGTGTGGCACACTCAAAAAAACACTTGCCAAATAAAACACTCCGGTGTATAATCAGAAACATGCAGATATAGTTCATCGGTAGAACGCCAGCTTCCCAAGCTGGAGAGGCGGGTTCGATTCCCGTTATCTGCTTTTTCTTTTGTCCGGATTTCCCGCGTCAAATTCTCTCATCGTAATCATCCAGAAAATGGTAGCTTTCCCCATCCTTATGATACCCGATCACCGTTCTCAGGTTAATATTCCGCACGCTGTTGAATATATTGTTTTCAATCACATCGCTGACCGCGCGAAACTGTGCGATCAGTTCCTTCATCTCATCCCGCTTTGATCCCCTCGCGCCGCCGCAGGACGCGCAATTTTCGGTGAACCGGCAGGCACACTGAATAAAATGCAGATCATTATAATCCCGCCATGCCTTAACATCCGCTTCTTTGATCAGATAGAGCGGCCGGATCAATTCCATTCCCTCAAAATTCTGGCTGTGCAGTTTGGGCATCATAGTCTCTATCTTGCCGCTGTAGAGCATTCCCATCAGGATCGTCTCGATCACATCATCATAATGATGGCCAAGAGCGATTTTATTGCATCCCAGCTCTTTCGCATGGGAATAAAGATACCCTCTGCGCATACGCGCGCACAGATAACAGGGATTTCGGTCGATTTCCGCCACAACATTAAAAATATCTGTTTCAAATACAGTAAGCGGTATGCCAAGCAGCTTTGCATTGTCCTGAATGATCTGCCAGTTATCCGGATTGTACCCCGGATTCATGACCAGATAGACCGCCTCAAAGGGAAACTTCCCATGTTTTTGCAATTCCTGTATCAGCTTTGCCATCAACATAGAATCTTTACCCCCGGAGATACATACCGCTATCTTATCTCCCTCCTGAATCAATTGATACTCCCGGACCGCTCTTGTAAAGCTACACCAGATCTGTTTTCTGAATTTTTTAATAATGCTTCTTTCAATTTCTGCTGTTCGAACCTTAGTTTCATTCTCTTCCTGAAACAACCGGCTAAGCTGCAGACGCAGAAACGCGTTATATCCACCTAAGACATTGACCGCATCATACCCCTGCTCTTCCAGTTCTTCCGTCAGATCAGCGCTCTTCGCACCGGTATGGCAAAGAATATATATGGTCTTATCTTTACTCAGTCTTGATGCTGCTTGTGTAAAATGTTCCTGAAACTCTTCCTGAGGTAAATTTATCGCCTGTGGAAAACTCCCTCGGGCGAAGGCATCTTCCGACCGTATATCCACAATCAGACATTCTTCTTTCTTTTGTTTTTCCAGTTCTTCTACCGTAATCGTTCTCATGCTTTGTACCCTGTCATATCCTTTATCACTTCTCCTGCAATAATAAGTCCTACCACAGAAGGAACAAAGGCGTTGCTTCCCGGAATCTGACGACGCTGCGTACATTTCCGCACCGTTCCAGGCGGACAGATACAATGCGCCCTGCAGCTGATTGCCATATCCTCCACAGGTACAATGGGTTTTTCCTCTGAATAGACAACTTTCAATTTCTCTATTCCACGCTTTTTCAATTCCCTTCGCATCACTTTTGCCAGCGGACACACCGAGGTCTGATAGATATCCGCTACCCGAAACGCGGTAGGATCCATCTTATTTCCAGCACCCATGGAACTGATGATCGGCGTATTCGTCTCTCTTGCCTGCTGCACTAATTCCAGCTTTCCGGTCACCGTATCAATGGCGTCCACCACATAATCATATTCTTCAAAATGAAACTGATCTGCCGTGTCCGGCATATAAAACGTCCTATATTTATGTACCACCGCTCTGGGATTGATATCCAGTATACGCTCCTCGGCCACATCTACCTTATACTTCCCAACAGTCTTTCTGGTAGCCAGTATCTGACGATTAATATTTGTCAGGCAGACTTTATCATCATCAATGATATCCAGAGTACCCACGCCGCTTCTGGCCAACGCTTCCACCGTGTATCCCCCAACGCCGCCGATGCCAAAAACCGCCACTCTGGCATTCTGCAGCCGCTCCATATTCTCTTTACCAAGCAATAATTCAGTTCTTGAAAACTGATTCAGCATACTTATCCTCTTCCTCTACTTTATTACCAAACTCTCATTTTTCATGGCGATGTTATTTATCGGCGCCCACGATCAATCCGCGCTCCTCTGTCGCAGATAGGTTTCGCTATCCATCACTTCTGTGTGAACCGGGGAAAAACTTTCCGCAATCTTTTGAATGCATTCCTCATTTTGGTCAGACTGCCCTGCCACACAATCCGTCAGATACACCACATGGATCCCATTGTCAATGGCTTCCATCATGGTTGCAAGCACACAGCATTCCGCCACTACACCGGTAAGCAATACCCGGTCCATCGACTTTAATTCCTCCAAAAGTTCCGGGATCCGAAACGATGAGTAGGTAGATTTATCGTACACAGGACCGGCATCCAGATATGGTTTGACGCCTTCTGCCATATCATTCAGATACACATCCCCATTGATCTTCGCATTTTCTTCATTATAGCGTTTCCATGTTCCCGCAGGTGTAGGGGAAGATACAAAACGGGTAAAAATCGTCTTTTCCGCAACACCTGCATCAATAATCTTCGCAATATTCTTCACCGCCTCCGGCATAGACGGGCAAGCCCATTCTTCCCCGGGCAGGTAGACATTCTGCAGATCGATCACCAATAATAAATCTCTTGTTTTCATGCATCTTCCTCCCATTCCTATATAGTATACCCATAGAAAACACTTTTATCACAAAGCTGCCGCATTAAGAACGTTTAAAGTCACTTAATGCGACAGCCTTCCTGATATATTCCGCAATCTATGCATTTTTATATAAAATACTCGATGGATTTCTCCGGCGTTATCATCGTCTCGTTGTTGAACAACAGCACTGCCTCCCTCATTTCATAAGGGCCAAATGCGTACAGTTCCAGAGACTCCTGGTTAAAATAGCAAGCCGGCACAATGCGATTATGGGAAAAAGGCTGGTCTAATACCAACTGTACGCCCTCTTCTTTAAAGGGTTCTTCCTCGTAATAGGGGTCAAACATCCTGATTCCGTCTTTTTCAATACCTGTAAGCACGACATAATGAGCTTCCTCGTAAAACAAACGCACCACCGCCACGCCGCCTCGCATCAATGCATCATTGATATAACTTTCCGGCCCGATATAGACACTTCTGCCAGATAGATACTGGCTGGAAACAGGCAGCCGTCCGGTCTTGCAAAAACCGTTCAGCCAGTTGCTCAAAAACATCATTGCCGCCATAGAAGTTCCGCTCTTACAGGGTATTCCCTCGTCATTATAGCAGTCCAGGCAATACAGCATCACATTACGAATCACCTCAGGCGGTATCTCTTCTCTTTGAAACAGGTAACTCAACCCATTAAGCAACGCTGTCGGTCCGCAGTCACACTCCGACAACTGATAGTGCAAAGGATTCTTCATATGTATCTTCACTCCAGACGATAAACAAAATCACGAATCCTATTCTATCACTCCTTTTCCTTTATCGCAAGTTCTAATTGTGTCAATGCACGTTCCAGAGTAGCCCTGGGGCAGGCAATATTAATACGTTCAAAACCTTCCCCGTCTTTTCCGAAGATTGCCCCGGAATCCAGCCACAGCCTGGCCCGATTCACGATCAGATCTTCCAGTTCTTCTTCCGTCAGTCCCAGCGTTCTAAAATCCAGCCAGATCAGATAGGTTCCTTCCGGTTCAATGAGTTTTATCTCAGGCAGCCGCGCTTTTAAAAACTCACGGGTAAAATCCAGATTCCCCTTCAGATATACTTTCAGTTGCTCCAGCCATTCCTCGCCGCCCTCATATGCTGCCTGACACGCTGCCAGTCCCATCGTATTGAGCTGACTGTAACCGGCAGCGGCAATCTGGGCTTTGAATTTGTGCTTTCTTTCCCGGTTTGAAATGAAGATATTGGAAGTCTGCAAACCGGCAAGATTAAAGGTCTTGCTGGGCGCTGTACATGTAATCGTAATGTCCGCAATTTCCGGAGAGAGTGAGGCAAACACCAGATGTTTGTTATTTCCGTAGGTAAAATCAGCATGTATCTCATCGCTGACCACCAGCACGCCATATCTGAGGCAAATTTCTCCAAGTTTTCGCAATTCCCATTCTTTCCATACCCGTCCCACCGGATTGTGGGGACTGCAGAGCAGAAACAGTTTCACGTGATTCTCTGCGATCTTTCTTTCAAAATCATTAAAATCAATTTCATAGTGACCATTCTCAAGTTTCAGAGGGTTGTTTACCAGCTTTCTATGATTATCCAAAATCGTCTCACTGAAAGGATAATATACCGGTTGCTGCAAAAGAACGGCATCCCCTTCCTCAGTAAACGCCCGAATTGCCATTGCGATGGCAAACACTACTCCCGGTGTCTTTAAAAGCCAGCTTCTTTTAACTTCCCAGTCAAAATGATTCTGATACCATCCGGCTAGCGCACGAAAGTAATCTTCTTTTGCCTCACTATATCCAAAAATCCCGTGATGCACCACTTCTTCCAACCGTTCCAGTATCGGCGGGGCTGTCTGAAAATCCATATCTGCCACCCACAGCGGCAATACGTCTTCTCTTTTTCCCCGTTCCCTGGCGAAATCATATTTCAGGCTATTGGTACCTCTTCTCTCAATTATCCTGTCAAAATCAAACTTCATGGTCTTCTCCTAACTACACTCAAAACCGTTTTATCCAAGCGCCTGTTCCAGATCCGCGATCAGATCCTCCACATTTTCTATTCCAACAGAAAGACGAAGAAATGTTTCCGTAATTCCCAGTTTTTCCCTGATCTCCACCGGCACGTCCCCATGGGTCTGCAGCATTGGATAGGTGATAAGAGACTCTACTCCTCCAAGGCTCTCTGCGTAACTGATCAGTTTCACACGCTCCAGCACACCTCTGGCTGTCTCTTCCGCATCCACCCGAAAAGAGAGCATACTGCCTGCCCCTCTCGACTGCTTGCAATTTACCTCAAAGCCCGGATGTTCCGGAAGTCCGACATAATAAACCTGTTTAACCTTTGGATGCTGTTTCAGCCATGACGCCAGTTTTCCCGCATTACTCTGCTGTCTCTCCACCCGCACCGCCAGTGTTTTCAGACCGCGCAGTATCAGAAAGCTGTCAAAGGGTGACAGGCAGCTTCCTACCGTCTTGTAGAGGGCTCTGACCCTCTCTGCGATGTCCTGACGGCTGGTAGATAAAAATCCCGCCAGCGTATCGTTATGACCTCCCAGAAACTTTGTTCCGCTGTGTACCACAATATCTGCTCCCAATTCCAGCGGGTTCTGAAGATAGGGGGATAAAAATGTGTTATCTACGATCAGCAATAATCCGTGTTTTTGCGCCAGTTCCTTCATGGCGCTAAGATCGGTCACCTTCATCGTAGGGTTACTTGGAGTCTCGATATACAATGCTTTCGTGTTTTCTTTGATGGCTTCTTCCACCTGCGCCGCATCAGAAGTGTCCACATAAGAGAATTGAAGTCCTCTGCGCTCCCCGATCACTCCGAAGATACGGACGGAACCGCCGTACAGATCGTCAGTACATACAATGTGCGCCCCTGAATCAAACACTTCCAGACACAGCGATATAGCCGCCATACCAGTGGAGCAGGCTACCGTATCGAAAGCTCCCTCCAGGGATGATATTGTTTTTTCCAGTTCTTCCCTGGTAGGATTGCTCTCCCTGGTATAATTATGTCCTGTGGTTTCTCCGATTCCCGGATGGGCAAACGTCGCGGTCTGATAGATCGGGATGCTGACCGCCCCATAGGAATGTTCCATAACCTCATTTTTTTCGCCGTGAATACATCTTGTTTCTATTCCGTATCCCATGATTTCCCTCCGTCATTTCGTTTTCATATTTTGCATATCATTCCTATAAATCTAATAAGCATTATATTATTGAGAATATTCTTTGTCAATATCCGATGAAAAAGCCTGCGCGTTATGTGACGCATGTTCTATAAATTTAAAATTTATAGTTGATTTTTTTCTCAATTACTGTTAAAATACTATTTGTTGTAACCGGGGTATGGCGTAGCTTGGTAGCGCGCGCGGCTGGGGGCCGCGAGGTCGCAGGTTCAAATCCTGTTGCCCCGATTTTTAAAAGAGTTTTCGATTTGTTAAGAAATCGAAAACTCTTTTTTATCTATCTCTTTCAATACCACTTTTTCACCGTCTGAACCGGCTCGCTGGTGAGATCGACTCCCAGTTTTTTGAAAATCTTTATATCCACCTCAGACAGCATTACGGTAGTATGTACCTGGCAGCCCTTCAGTTTTGGCAGCTGCTCCAAAGCTTTTTTGGCATTTTCATCGGTACAGGAAGCCAGTGTCAGTGCGATCAGCACCTCGTCCGTGTGAAGTCTCGGATTACGCCCTCCGAGGAAACGGACTTTCAGATCCTGGATCGGGACGATCGCTTCCGGTTTGATCAGCTTTACTTCATGATCCACACCCGCCAGATACTTTAAGGCATTCATCAGCAATGCTGCCGACGCTCCAAGAAAGTCCGACGTTTTGGAGGTTATGATCGTACCGTCTTCCAACTCGATCGCTGCCGCTGCCATTCCGTGATCCTGCGCTCTCCTCTTGGCCGCCAGCGTCACCTTACGGTCATCCGTGGTGATCTTAGCCTGCTTCATGAGAAGTTCTATTTTATATACTTCGTTTTCCGAAGCTTCTTCTTTCACCACTTTATTCACCGTCTGATAATACCGGCGGATGATCTCCATTTTTGATGCCTGGCAGCAGGCGTCATCATCAATGATGCAATTTCCCGCCATATTTACCCCCATATCCGTTGGAGATTTGTAGCGGCATTCTCCGTAAATGCCCTCAAAAATAGCGGATAGTACCGGGAAGATTTCAATATCCCGATTATAATTAACGGTAGTTTCTCCGTAAGCCTCCAGATGAAAGGGGTCGATCATGTTTACATCGTTCAAATCTGCGGTAGCTGCTTCATAAGCCAGATTCACCGGATGCTTCAACGGAATATTCCAGATGGGGAAAGTCTCAAATTTTGCATATCCGGCCTTGATCCCTCTCACATTGTCATGATACAGCTGGGAGAGGCAGGTCGCCATCTTTCCGCTTCCAGGCCCCGGAGCAGTGATAACCACCAGGGGGCGCTGCGTCTCAATATAATCGTTTTTGCCAAACCCGTCTTCGCTGACGATCAATGGAATATTGGCAGGATAACCCTCAATGATATAGTGCAGATATACCCGGATGCCCTTTTTCTCCAGTTTTTCCTTAAACTGCTTTGCACCGCTCTGCCCTGCGTAATGAGTAATGACGATGCTGCCCACAAAAAGACCTCTTTCCTCAAATTCCGCGATCAGGCGCAGTACATCCACGTCATAAGTGATACCCAAATCTCCGCGCACCTTATTTTTTTCAATATCGGCAGCGCTGATAACGATCACGATCTCTGCCATATTGGATAGCTGCATCAGCATTTTCAGCTTACTGTCCGGCAGAAATCCCGGCAGCACGCGGGAGGCGTGATAATCATCAAACAGTTTTCCGCCAAACTCCAGATACAGTTTGTCTCCGAACTGTCCGATTCGTTCCTTAATATGTTCTGATTGAATTTTTAAATATTTATCGTTATCAAATCCTATTCTCATCTTCTGTCTTTCTCAATCCCTTTACTTAAAATCTAACCCCACAAATGCTCCGGATAAATCCCATCTTCCACCAGTTTTTTAAACTCAGCTGCTACCGTCGGCACATCTTCACGGTAAGTAACACCAAACCATTTATCTTTCGTTTTTAAAACAGTTACACTGCCCCGCTCTTCCTTCACCAGTTGATCCACGATGGTCGGGAGAAGATATTCTGCTTTCAATTCATTTCCTGATATTTCTGACAGGAATTTCCGAAAGCCTCTGTCCAGTTCATCAATAAATACCGGAGAAAATCCCCACATATTCATGGACACCAGGCGTTTCGCATCCACTGGAACGACTGTGCCATCCGGCTGGAAAACAGCTGCTCCTTCTGGTGTCTTTACAATATTTCTCGTTTCATTCACACCCACAAGTTCGTTATTATCATTCAGTCGGCAGATACCCCGGGTAACTCCTCCATTTTCGGAGAGTGTATTTTCCAAAATAAAACCAGCCATACAGATGTCAAATGTTTCCCCCGGTTCAGTGTCCATATTGACAAGGTAATCATGAACCAGCGCAAAAGCATCTTTCCCATAGTAGTCATCCGCATTTATCACCGCAAAAGGTTCCTGAACCAGACCTTTGCAGGCTAATATCGCCTGTCCGGTTCCCCAGGGCTTCGCCCGCCCTTCCGGAAGAGAAAATCCCTCAGGAAGATTGTCCAATTCCTGGAAAGCATATGCTACCTCGATTTGTTTTTCGATTCGTTTCCCAATAATCTCTTTAAAATCTTTTTCCAAATCGTTCCTGATTACAAACACGATCTTATTAAAGCCTGCTTCTATAGCGTCATAAATGGAATAATCCATGATGATCTCGCCATTCGGTCCAAAAGACGTCAATTGTTTTATGCCACCACCAAAGCGGCTCCCTATGCCGGCAGCCATGATAACTAACGTAGTATTTTTCATCACGTTCTCTCCCTTATTTTATCAATTCATCTTCAATCACACGAAGCATATATTCCAGATCCTGCTCTTCCCTTTCTCCGGTGCAGCAAAGTTCCACCACAGCTCCTTTTCTGATCGCAACGGAAAGGATATTCAAAATACTTCTGCAATTCACTGTATTATTGCCTGCAATCAATTCCACCCTGGAAGTACACTGTTCTGCCGCATTCGCAATAATACGCGCGGGTCTGATATCCAATCCCGCATCATTTTTAATCGTAATTTTTTTACTTTTCATCAGTAAAACCCACCCTGCTTCCAAAGAACCCTTCTTTTCCTTTTTCTGCTTCCCACAATATCTACTACCATAACCGGCCAATAACCGCTCTTTTGAACAACATCTAGTTATTGGTCTTTGTATGTTATAATATTACTACATCTGTGGATACATATCAAGAAAAATAAATGAAAAAGTGCTTGCAAAAATGTAGAAATCCATATATAATGTGAATGTTGACAGTGATGTCTGCCGGAATGGCTCAGTTGGTAGAGCGACGCATTCGTAATGCGTAGGTCGTGGGTTCGAGTCCCACTCCCGGCTGTCTTAGGCCCCGTAAATACGGGGTTTTTCTTATTTTTACCGTGTTACACTTATTACACTTTACGATTTTTGACCTGTTTTGGGAGCCATTTTTTCGCCAAAGTTACACTTTTTGTTACACTTTTTTCGCGGCTTCTTCAAGAATTGAACGTTTATAGTCCATATCCGAAACGTCTGTTTTTTGCAAGACCTTTTTGCAGAACAAGTTCTATTTCTTTACCAGTATCAAAGATGCAAGATATTTGCACAATCTCTCCTTGCCGGACTATCTCTTTCTCTTAAATAACGACGATACAAGCTGCCGCATCATCGATGAAGTGAACGTTCCAGTTTTCTCAAACATTTTTCTCTCCGTTTCAATCCATAACATAAAAGAAAAGAGTCCTTATTCAGAGCTCTGGTTCTTGAGAAAAATTATTCAATTTTTACGTTTGTACACCTCTCGTCGGTGTCCTACATCAATCAGGAATATAATCAGTTTGTCGTCTTGAATTTCGGCAAAGAGCCTGTAATCACCAATTCGATATCGCCATATACCTTGCAGATCACCGGTCAACGCTTTTCCATGCAATCTGGGGTCAACGGTTTCTACCAGATTTTTAGCAATCCAGTTTTTAATCACCCTTGCCGTTTGCTTGTCCAATTTCTTAAGTTCTTTAACGACTTTTTCCGAAAACATTACCTGATACATAAGCATCACACTCCTACTTCAGCCCATGCTTCATCAAACGTATATTTCTTGCCTGTATGAGCGGCATCTCGCGCACGGATAATTCTTTCTTTATCTAAATTAAAATCATCCTCAATCTTGTCAAGAGCAGCTTCTCGAATAAATGCAGACATATTCAAGTTATTTGCAGTAATATACGCTTGGATCAGACGAAGCTCATCATCGTTTACTCTTAAAGATATAGTTGCCATTGTATTCGCCCCTTTCCGTATTACAAGTATTACATATTTTAACGAATTTGTCAACTGCATACACTACATATTATGCCTCAAATTTTAATACGTTCATCCTTTCTATGAGAAAGCGTCTAGTTTGATCAATGTCGCAAACAGAAGTTTTATCATATCTACTGTGAGACCTGGATGATTTATCAATGGATCGTTTCACGAGTTTACCGTCTGTAATATGGTAGAAAACCTCTTCGTTAACGTTTTTGCTTCGCAGATACGTTTGGGTCATATATCCCTCGTTTGCGTCAAGCATTCTTTGTATAGCGTCTTTTGTAAACCTCATAATAAAACCTCCCTTTATATAGTGGAAGTTTATTATACACCAAGTTATAGAAAAAGAAAGGGATTGTTCAAGTCTCACTCCCGGCTGCCTGAAGCCCCGCGTTTTGCGGGGTTTATTTTGTAATAACGACAAGTCCCGCAACCACATTGATTGCGGGACTTTTTAATACCTGATCTGTTTTCTATGCCTTTTGAGACGCATAAGGAAAGCGTCTCAAAATCCGCCTTTCGGCGGATACGCCCCTTCGGGCCTAGGCAGGTACGGTAAGAAAACACCTGATGTGTTTTCTTACCTAAACAATTCCTTGGGCTTTCATGGCATCCGCTACTTTCTGGAAGCCTGCGATGTTAGCGCCGGCCACATAATTCTTTTCCATGCCATATTTCCTGGAAGCGTCATCCACATTGTGGAAGATGTTTACCATGATGCCTTTCAGCTTCTGGTCTACTTCCTCGAAGCTCCAGCTCAGTCTCTCGGAGTTCTGGCTCATCTCCAATGCAGATGTAGCCACGCCGCCGGCATTGGATGCTTTACCAGGCGCAAACAGAATACCGTTTGCCTGCAGATATTCGGTAGCCTCCAGAGTGGTAGGCATATTCGCCCCCTCTGCCACCGCATAGCAGCCGTTGGCAACCAATGTCTTTGCGTCTTCCAGATCCAGTTCGTTCTGGGTCGCGCAGGGAAGAGCCACATCGCATTTTACCGTCCAAACGCCTTTGCCTTCATGATACTGAGCAGACGGTCTCTTTGCAGCATACTCTGTCAGGCGGGCACGCTTGATTTCTTTTACCTCTTTCAGCAGTTCTACATCGATTCCTTCCGGATCATAGATCCAACCGGTGGAATCAGAGCAGGTAACCGGCTTTCCGCCAAGCTGCTGAGCTTTCTGGATCGCGTAGATTGCTACGTTTCCTGCACCGGAAACAGCAATGGTAGCGCCCTTGATATCCTTGCCATTAGATTTTAGCATCTCCTCAGTGAAGTACAGCAGACCGTATCCGGTGGCTTCGGTTCTTGCCAGGGAACCTCCGTAAGTAAGTCCTTTACCTGTAAGAACGCCCTCGTACAAATTGCGGATTCTCTTGTACTGTCCAAACAGATAACCGATCTCACGTCCGCCTACTCCGATATCACCGGCAGGAACGTCTGTATCAGCACCGATATGTTTGTTCAGTTCTGTCATAAAGCTCTGGCAGAATGCCATAACTTCACGGTCTGATTTTCCTTTCGGGTCAAAATCGGAGCCGCCTTTGCCGCCGCCGATGGGAAGACCGGTAAGGGAATTTTTAAAGATCTGCTCAAAACCAAGGAACTTGATGATGCCAAGGTTTACGGACGGATGAAAACGAAGACCGCCCTTGTACGGTCCGATGGCGCTGTTGAACTGAACGCGGAAACCATTATTTACCTGAACCTGTCCTTTATCATCTACCCAGGGTACACGGAACAAGATAACTCTCTCCGGAGTTGTCAGTCTCTCTAACAATGCATCTTTGCGATATTCTTCTTCATTTTCTTCGATTACCACACGAAGAGATTCCAGAACTTCCTTCGCCGCCTGATGGAATTCGGGCTGTGACGGATTCTTGGCAACCAGTAAATCCAGGACTTCATCAACATATGACATAATTTTTTCCTCCTCTTCTGTAGGTACTTTCGGTACCCAATATCTTGTCTATTATAATCAACTTTAGAAAAAATAGCAATATCTTTGAAAAAATTATTAATAAAATATTGAAAATGAAAAATATTAAGTTTCGTTTCGTTTTTGTTACTCCAGACTTCTGGCGGCCGCCTCAACTACATGTCCTACCAGAACGGAAGTGGTCACGCTGCCCACGCCGCCCGGTACCGGTGTGATTGCGTCTACGATAGGTTCTACCGCCGCAAAATCCACATCACCGCAAAGTTTACCTTCCACGTTCATGTTGATGCCCACATCGATCACGGTCTGTCCCGGTTTTACATACTCGGCGCCTACCACGCCTGCACGTCCTGCCGCTACAATGATAATATCCGCTTCCCTTGTTACAGAAGGCATGTCCACCGTCTTAGTATGGCATACGGTGACCGTCGCGTTCTTCTTGATCAACATCATAGCCGCCGGTTTTCCCACTACCAGAGAGCGTCCGATCACCACTGCTTTCTTTCCGGTGCACTCGATTCCATAGTAATCCAGGATCTCCATACAAGCCTGGGGCGTACATGGTGGGAATCCTACTTTCTTTCCGGTAAATACGCCGGACATGGATCCGTCCGTCATACAATCCACATCCTTGGTCGGATCCAGGGCATTCTCGATCGCCGACTGATCCAGATGCCCGGGCAGGGGACGCAGCAGAAGGACACCATGAATTTTTTCATTTTTATTCAGTCTGTCCATCACAGCCAGAAGTTCTTCTTGTGATACATCTTCGGGAAGAAGAATTTTCTCACATGCCACCCCCAGCGTTTCGCATCGTTTGTCAGCGCCTTTCTCATAAGAAATGTCGCTGGGGTTCTCACCAACACGAATAATGGCAAGGGTTGGATTTATCCCTTTTTCCTGAAGCCGCGCTGCCTGCGCTTTAATCCTCTCGTTCAAAGACGCGGTAACTTCTTTTCCCAATAATTGTTTTGCCATTGTTTTGTCTCCTTCTTTCTTCGTTTATGTAAAGTTCAGCCTTTCAGTCTTGCCAGTACACTCTCAAAAATTTCATCAGCAATAGGCGGGTATTTTTCCAGCATCGCGTCCGCTTTTGCGTTCAGCTGCGCTGCATACTCTTTGTCTGCCATAGATTTTGTATTGATGTATACGTTCAGGCTGGCGCCTTTTAAAGCCGCTTTGCAGAATGCAGCGCCAACTCCGGCATCACTGACAGCCAGGGCAGACCCCTTCGCCGCAAACTCCTTGATCAACTCAATGGCCTCACAACACTTTTCCATAATCTCCATAGGAACAGAGCAGGCATCCTTCAGCACGATCTCCATTACTCTGGCCTTCTCTGCCTTCTCTTCTTCTGTCTCTCTTGGCATACCGTAAGCCTTAGCCAAAGGTTCAAATACTTCCGCATCCCTTTCTACCAGAGCAAGCAGTTCCGCCTGAAGTTTATCACATTTTGCCTTCAGATCATATATCTCCTCTTCCACTGCGGCATACTTCTTCTTGCCAACGGTAAGACTGCCTACCATATTCCCCAGAGCCGTGCCCACGGCTCCTACCAGTGCGGATGCACCGCCGCCCCCCGGCGCCGGAGCCTTGGATGATAGTACTTCTACAAATTCATTGCATGGTACAGTTGAAAATCCCATAATGTAACGTTCTCCTTTCTGACCTCTTAGTTGTTTCTATAATTGCGCCATTCTGGCATACAGCAAAATAATACTATAAATGCTGCAGTAAAATTATCGCTGAACAAAATCTGGGATGATGGAGGGAAACAAGGCCGCGTCTGTGTGCGGCAGGAAACAGCTGGCCACAAATTCGTCCATGTAAGTCGGTTCGTTTGATAGTTCCAGATAAGTCATATTGTGTGCCACCTGGGTCACTTTCGCTTCTGCCTCATTGGATAATAGCATCGTATAAGCGCCGGACAGAGAAGAGTTTCCGATGTAATGAAACTTCTCTATTGGGATGTCCGGGAACATTCCGATGTTCACTGCATTTTCCATATTGATGCCGCTGCCGATACCGCCGGCCACATACACATTGTCGATCATATCTACCGTGAAATCCAGCGTGCTTAACATCACACGGATTGCAGAGAAAATTGCGCCTTTGGCACGTATGAAGTTATCAATATCCACCTCGTTGATCTCCACATCCTTGACAGACGCGGCATCCTCTTTAAATACCAAAACGTAACTTCCCATTCCGTATTTATCGTGACGGATACGCTCCCCCTCCCGGATAAATTTGCCCTTGGGGTTGATGATGCCGCATCGGAACAGTTCGCTGATCAAGTCAATGATACCGGAACCGCAGACACCTACTGCCTTCTGCCCCTCTTCCCCGATGATGGACAGATGCGGCTGCATGGTATCTTTATCAATGGTGCATGCCTCAATGGCGCCATCCATGGCGCGCATACCACAGCTGATATCTCCTCCCTCAAAAGCCGGTCCTGCCGAGCAGGCACAGCTCATCATAAATTCTTCATTTCCGAATACCAGCTCACCGTTGGTTCCCAGGTCAATAAAGAGAGACATCTCCGGTTTGTTCCAGATACAGCTTGCAAAAGTTCCGGCGGTAATATCTCCTCCTACATAGCTTCCGATATTCGGAGCTACGATCACCTTTGCGTGGGGAAAAATGGCAATGCCAAGATCCTGGGCATGCACACAGTCTGTTTCAAAAAAGGTGGGGATATAGGGCTCCATGCGGATCGGATCTGCATCAACACCTACCAACAGATGGTTCATAGTGGTATTACCTGCCACGCACATACGGTAGATCATCTTCGGTTTTATCTTTGCCGCTCTGCACATCTGCATGATCAACGGATTCAGGGTTTCTTTCACAAGCGCATCCTGCAGTTTTTTCTTTCCGCCCGGTTTCAGTGATTCAATGATACGGTTGATCACATCCGCACCGTACCGGATCTGACCGTTTCCGGCAGAAGCCTTTGCTAAGATCGTACCGTCCAGCATATTGATCACCAACGCAGCCACGGAAGTCGTACCAATATCTACGGCCAGTCCGCAAACCTTAATATCTTCTTCAGGAGCGCACAGATCCAGCACCTCCACCTTGTTCTCCGCCCTTCGGATGACACACTGCACATCAAAATTATATGTTCGAAGCGTTTCCGCCATATTTTTCATAACTGTAAAGGGTATCTTTACGTGATCCACCCCACAGGCCGCTTCTACTGCCCAGGTAACACGTTCGATATCCGGCATGGTATCATCCAGGGTCGGAGGATCCATGGTGACACGCACTACTTCCAAGTCGTTCCTGAAGCTGATACCGGCGTTTTCTATATCTGACTTTGTCTTCTCAAAAATTTCAATTTCTTTCGCAGAATCCAGATCCGCAACTTTCATTCTGCTTTTGTAGGCAGAGGCAATATCCGGCACCATTACCTCCACGTTTCCAACTATTTTGCTCACACAGGACAACCTCCAGCCCTGCTCGTATTCTTCATCCGTAATGTGAGCGGTCTTTTCTGCTTCCAGTTCTCCGCCCACCAACTGTACTCTACATTTCCCGCAAGCTGCATTTCCAGAACATGGCGCATCAATGGCTGCGTTCGCTTCTCTCGCCACCTCAAGAAGATTTTCCCCCTGATTGGCAAAAGTCTCTACGGCACTGCCATTTTCAAATTTAAAGGTTACTTTATACATGATTATGTCCTTTCATACACTTCGTTCGGCTGTCTAAATTAAGAGGGCTGTTACCTAATGCTGACTCAGGGGTTCAGACATCCCACTGTCACGCATTACATAACAGCCTCTCTATAAGTACTATTTTTTATCAGGGAAATCCGTGCGGTCCACCGGGGCTTCTGAGGAAACGATGATAAAATCAGAGTCTCCTAAATCTCCAGATAAGAATCAGCGTACAGTGTATTTCCTTTGAGTATATCGCAGGATTTGATGGTCTCCATCAAACGCAGATCGTTCGGATTTACGATGGCGGAGGTAAGGCCCTGCATCATAGCCATAGCAACCAGAGCGGAATCCATGATCGGACGGATATGCTTCGGCATACCATTTGAGTTGTTGGACAGACCTCCGGTGGAGTTCAGTCCCATATCACTGAACATCTTAATACACTCCAGAATCTGCATCTGCTTATCCTGCATTCCTTTAACTACCAGGAATAACGGATCAAACCAGATATCTTCTGCTTCCATGCCCTGTTCCAAGCCTCTTTCCAGCAAAGTCTGGCAGTACATCATACGCTCATCATTGTCCTTTGCAATACCTTCTCCATTGCAAAGTGCGATACAAATTGCATCATTTGCAGCAGCAAGATCCAGGTATTCAATTCTTCCTGCTGCATCAGCAGAGTTTATAATCGGTTTTCCTTTTGCACGATTATATACGGACATTCCGGCTTCGATAGCAGCCTTGTTGGAAGTATCCAACGCCAGCGGAACGTTGTCAAATTCACTCTGCAGCAGCTGAACCGCCCATTTCATTAAATCTGCGCCATCGCTCTGCGCCGGTCCGATATTCACATCCAGATAAACAGCGCCTGCATCCAGCTGCTGCTTTGCTCTTTTTAAAATTGGTTCCGGATCTCTTTCCGTAAATGCCTTATTGATGATTGGAGCTGTCACAGAAAGCCTTTCACCAATTACTACAAATTTTCCCATAATTTGTTCTCCTCCTAATTTCTATTTACACCAAAACTCGCAAAGCGTGTTTCCTGTTTTTTACTGTTACTGCATATCTTTCAGAAATTTCACCAGCTGAACGGCTTCTTTCGGTGCTACAATGATCTCCCAATCCGGCATTTTCGCTTCCAGTTCTCCTTTCAGAGCAGCAACTTTACCCGGGATGCAGAGTTTGCGGCATTTGATCTTTCCTGCAATATCCTGCTCTTCAAAAAATTTTGCGATGGAAGAAGACGAAAATTTACCTGCGGCCCATGAGGTCAATACAGATAATCCTCCCGCATCGTTAACGATCAGGTTGCACGGCACACCAGAGCGTTCCAGCTCACCGGAAACAACAAAATAAGTAAGTGCAAAGTCCACTGTGGTAAGGCAGATAGCGTTCTCATCCCCGCCATTGATTGGATAGATACCGGGTTCCACTTTCATTGGCTTTTGTGGATCCGTAAATACATTCTGTCTGATACCGTACAGCGGAAGCGCTTCTGCATAATCCAGGTGGTCTGCCACCAGGATAGAACCATATTTCATGGTAAATGCAGCAAGCAGAGCTGCCTGCAGATGATTGTCCCCTCTGGCCAATTTCGCAACATTTACGATGGAAGGATATCCGCAGGTTCTATCGTTGTCCTTAATGGCAGCTCGTCTATACTGTACGGTTGTGGCATAAGCAGCTTTAATAGAATCCGTGTTTGCATTGAACAGAAGATTCTTGTTGCCAAGCTTTTCCAGTGCCGCCAGTGTATCGTAAAGCTCACTGTCATTTTCGCCGCTGACGCCCAAAGCCACTCCCGCTCCGGCAGCTACCGCGTTCATCTCCTCATAGTTAGATGCATTCGCGCCGTTCAGGATTGGTTTGGAATCTTTACATAGATCCAATGCAGTCCTGGCCACTTCCGGATCTTCCACGCCCAGGATCAGCACTCTGTTCAGTCCAGCCGCTTTTTTTACCAGTTCCATGTATTTTACTGCACCGCTTTTGGGATCATAGTTCACATAGACCATTTCCACAAACATTCTCTCACCGATGCGATCATAATCTACCTTCTCAATAGCTGCCAGCTTTTCTTCAATTACCGCATCATCCATGCTGCTGCACAGAGCTACCGCATATCTCGTTTTGTTGACAAAAGTTTTCTCATGCCGAAACAGGACAGTCTCTCCGCCCAGTACATATTGCTGATCACCGGTTCCTACTTTTATCGTCTTCATAGGCGGTGCGGCAGCCTCTCTCATAGCTGTCTTCGCGTCCTCGGAAAAGTAAGGGCAGGCGTCTATACTGACCGTACCCTGTGCGACTTTCATGGAAAAAGCCATACAAGTTGGTGATCCGCATTCTTTACAGTTTTTCTTCGGTGATAATTTGAATATATCAAGACCTTTTAATGCCATTGTATTTATCCCCCTTTATCTTCGCAACAAAAAATCATACGAGTTCTTTAATCAGTTTTGAGATCGTTGCTACTGATTCAGGATGTTTTAAGATAACTGCATCGGAACCGGAAAACAAAACTGCTGTGGCAGTCTCCACTTCCATATCAATTCCGCGTTCCTTAGCCGAACCCCATTCGGGTATATCAGACTCGGAAGCTATAACTTCTTTCACACTCCATACTTCGCAAGCAACCGGAGTGATGATCGGCATCTGCAAAGCGGCGTCTCCCTGGGACAATGCTGCCGCTTTTATTCGATCCATAGTAGAAATAACATATTCAAAACCATAACCTGCCGCTGCAGAACCAATATTCATAGCGATTGCCTGGGGATCTACACCTGACTGTGTCAATAATACATTTAACTGTTTTGCAAGATTGATGTCGACGGAAGATTCCGCACCGACTACTTGTTTACAGGCAAGACCAGCCGCGCCTACCGTCTTGTAGTTTTCTTCCTTAGCAGCAAGTAGCAGTGCATTTTTTCCATTCAGTACCTCTGCCGCTTTGGATAACAGTTCCTCGTCTTTTTTTTCACTCTTACAACCGCATACAACAAGAGGAAGATCTACCGCTGCCGCTACGTCCTTCACAATGCGGATCAGCTCTTCGATAGATTTATTTAATCCGTTGGGATCTCCCCCTTCCAGACGCAGACTCAGAAAATCAACCCCATCAAATTCTGCCGCTCTCTTTGCCATATCCGTCACGGACGTACATCCTTCATAATACTTCTGAACACTTTCCGGTTCAGCTGCCATACCGCAATCGGTTATTTCGATACCTACCTTTGGTGCATTTTCAATGGCTGCATCAAAAGAGTAGAATGGCAGAACGCACTCACCGCCAAGAGTAATGGCCTTATCGCCGATACCAATCGTCAATGAACGGATACTTGCATTAAATTTCCCCGATTTTGCTGTAAATGGCATTGCTATTGTACCTCCTTCAATTTATATGACTGACAACGGTTTTATAAATCGGCTCCTTTTTTTGTTTCGATTTTCTTTCCCGGGAATGCAGATATGATCTGTACTATCTAACGTTCTCCTTTATATCTGGGCGTTTAAACCGGTAGCATGAATAATTTCTGTCACCGCTTCCCATTTATTCATAGCATACAGATGAATACCGTTAATGCCGCATGCACGATAAGCCTCAATCTGTTTGATCGTGTACTCAATGCCTGCTTTTCTGAAATCAGCCAGCTTCCGCTCGCGCTCATCGTCCCGGAACGGCGGGTTAGAATCGAAAGGATCCGGAAAGATCCAGTACTTAGAGATCAGTCTGGCCAATTCTCGTTCAATAACGCAGCCATTTCTGGAAAGAGCCACATTAATGGTCGCTTTCATATCAAGAACCGGCATGATGCCCACATTGATCGGCAAGGTTACACCAGCTTTACGAATCATATCCAGCCATCTCTTGAACTGTTCCATATCCCAGCAAAGCTGTGTCATAATATAGTCCGCACCATTGTCCTGTTTCTGGCGAAGAAACCCTATGTCAGACTCAATAGAGCTGCATGTAATGTGGCCTTCGGGAGAGCCGGCAACTGCGATTTCAAATTTGTCACCGTAGGTATCTTTGATATACTTTACCAGGTCGGTTGCGTACTGGAAGTCGCCGCAGGTAGTCGTCTCCCCCAGAGGGATATCACCCCGAAGTGCAAGAATATGATCAACACCCTCTTCCAGATACATATCCATCTGCTCTTTCATTTTGCTTTTTGTGTTTTTGATAACGGTAAAGTGGGTCACCGGCACAGAACCGGCATTCCTGACCATCTGGCAAACCTGTCTGTTTGCACCCACGTTGCCGCCGCCTGCACCATAAGTACAGGAAATATAATCCGGCTGAAAGTCGCACAAATGAGCGATGATATCCGGAAGTTTCAGCATTCCCTTCTCCGTCTTGGGTGGGTATAATTCGAAAGATAATGTCTGTCTCTCTTTCATTATATCAGTTAATTTTGTTGCTGCCATTGTTACAACTCTCCATATAATTATACTTCGTTCTTGTTCCTGCTATACAATCCGGCCTTAAGCACCTGTATGGCAATTCATTAGGGGCTATTATAACATACTTTTTTTATCGTCTCAACAATTGCAATATTTTTGTCCTTATAATAATTTCCTATCTTTTTTTAAATGAAAGAAAAAGGATGCCGCACAAATGCATTTTTTACACGATCCTGGCTTTCTGAGGAACACTTTTTTGTGCAAAATATGCATTTCGTGCGGCAGCCCCTTCTCTGTGATAGTTAAGCTATGCAAGCATCATCCTGTCGTTAGCGAATTCTCCGCCACTGGCTTGTTCGAATTTCTCCAGCAGATCGGACACATGGAGTTTTTTCTTCTCCTCGCCCTCTACATCATAGATGATACGTCCTTCATGCATCATTACAAGACGGTTGCCCATGCGGATCGCGTCTTTCATGTTGTGGGTCACCATCATTGCAGTCAGTTCATTCTCTTCCACTATGTTTCCGGTGAGTTCAAGAACTTTAGCCGCTGTCTTAGGATCAAGGGCTGCCGTATGCTCATCCAACAAGAGCAGCTTGGGTTTCTTTAGGGATGCCATCAGCAGAGTCAATGCCTGCCTCTGTCCTCCGGAAAGCAGTCCCACCTTTGTGGTCATACGATCCTCAAGGCCCAGATCCAATATCTTCAGCATTTCATGATACTGTTCTTTTTCTTCCTTACTGATTCCCCAACTTAAACCGCGTCTCTCACCTCGTCTGGCCGCCAGTGCCAGATTTTCCTGAATCTCCATGGTAGCTGCGGTTCCTGTCATGGGATCCTGGAACACTCTTCCCAAAAGTTTCGCCCGGCGATACTCCGGATAGCCTGTAATATTCTCCCCGTCAATAACAACGGATCCTTCATCCACGGGCCATACCCCGGCGACAGCGTTCATCAAGGTGGATTTCCCTGCGCCATTTCCACCGATGATGGTTACAAAGTCACCGGGATTCAGGTGCAGATCCACTCCCTGCAATGCAGGTTTTTCATTGATCGTGCCTTTATTAAAAGTCTTATGGACGTTATTGATTTCCAGCATACTATTTCGCTCCTTTCTTTGCAGCTTTTGCATAAGAATTTCGCGATTTTTCCCTAAGATACGGTACAGCAAGGAAAATGGCCACAATGATGGCTGTAAACAGCTTCAGATCGTTGGAGGGCATCTTCATCCAAAGCACCAGACCAACTACAATATAATAGATAATTCCGCCAACAACGACGAACAGCAGCCTTCCAAAGAAATTCAGCCGTTTACCGATCAGGGCCTCTCCCATTACTTCGCCGATGATCACCGCAGCCAGTCCGATGACAATAGCGCCGCGCCCCATATTTACATCAGAAAAGCCCTGATACTGAGCCAGAAGGGCGCCAGAGAGCGCCACCAGACCATTGGAAAGCGCCAGTGTCAGAACCTTCGTAGCATTGATATTGATTCCCTGAGCCATAGACATGGCGGGGTTGCATCCGGTGGAGCGGATCGCGCTTCCAAGCTCCGTACCGAAAAACCAGTACAAAACGAGGATGACCGCCAACGCAATACAGCCACCCACGATCAGGGATCTGTGAATATTCCGCAGGGACACCACCAAAAAATATTTGTCCACACTTACCGCCTGGTTTGCTTTTCCGTCCATGATTCTAAGGTTGATGGAATAAAGCGCAATCTGACTCAGAATTCCTGACAGGATATCCGGAATGCCGAATGCAGTATGTAAAAGACCTGTCACAAGGCCGGCCAGCATACCGGTACAAAAAGACACCAACAAAGCTGCGGGTGCAGGTACACCATTGATAATCAGCATAACCGCAACTGCACCGCCGGTGGCAAAGGAGCCATCGACGGTCAGGTCTGAAAAACGCAGAAGGCGGAATGTCATATATACACCGATTGCCATGATGCCCCAAATCATACCCTGAGCGATATTTCCGGGCAGTGCCGAAAACAGCGTCATAGGATTTAAAGCAAGCAAATTCATTGTTATGGCCTCCGGTTACTTCTTATTCTTCTGCAGCGATCGCTACATAGTCTTCCGGAACTTCGATGTCAAGTTCCTCGCAGATTTCTGAATTGTATTCCTTGGTAACATTCGGAGCAAACTCTACTTCCAGGGTTGATACATCCGCACCTTCCGTCAGTACTTTTACCGCCATCTCACCGGTGGTGTATCCAAGGTCATAGTAGCTGATAGACAGGGTTGCTACACCACATCCGGCACAGATACCTTCCTCTCCGGCGATGATGGGTTTACCTGCCGGAACAGCCACATTCTTTATAATCTCGGTGCAGGAAGCTGCTGTGTTATCAGTAGGAATATAGAGGACATCATTCTCAGCGCAGGCGGTGGTGGTTACGGAAGCCACATCATTACTGTCCGCAAAGGTGTAAGATGTCACAGTATAACCCAGCTCTTCCAGAGCTTTTGTGATAACTGCTGCCTGATACTCTGAGTTCGGCTCTGCAGAACAATACAGGATACCTACTGTCTCGGCATCCGGGAATAATTCATTCAGCATCGCTGCCTGCTCATCCAGCGGAGCCAGATCGGAAGTTCCGGAAATATTGGTTCCTGTAGCGCCGGTCCACTCATCAATATCCAGTGCAGTTGCATAATCTGTAACAGCAGTTCCCAAAATCGGGATCTCGTTGGTCGCAGCAGCTGCTGCCTGAAGGGCTGGAGTGGCGTTTGCCAGGATAAGATCTACACCGTCGGATACAAACTGATTGCAGATCGTAGCACAGGTAGCGGAATCACCGGCTGCGTTCTGCGTATCAAACGTTACCGCATCTCCCAACTCATCTGTCAGCGCGTCAATAAATCCCTGAGTAGCCGCATCCAGTGCAACGTGCTGTACCAGCTGGCAGATGCCAACCTTATAAGTAGTTTCTTCTGCTGCCGCCATCATACCGGAAGCAGACAGTACCATAGCGGAAGCTGTACACACTGCCGCAAGTTTCGTCAAAGAATTCTTTTTCATAATACTTTCCTCCTTTAAAGCGTTAATTTTATATAGCAACAATTATAGTTACCTGTCATAAAAATGTCAAGGAGCTGTTGCAAAATACAGGTAAGGGGGTCCGCGTATCCATATGTATAGATTAGAAAACACATCAAGTGTTTCCTAATCGTACTCGCCTAGGCCCGAAGGGGCGTATCCGCCGGCAGGCGGATTTTGGGACGACTTCCTTAGTCGTCCCAAAAG
>CADCMM010000011.1 GCA_902802515.1 uncultured Lachnospiraceae bacterium | reverse complement strand
TAGAGGGCGAGACGCACATCATCGAAGGCAAGCTGATCGCGGGCGAGACCTACATCCTGCATGAAGAACAGTCACCGGACGGCTATGTGATCGCCAGCGATGTCATCTTTGAAGTAGGGGAAGACGGTAAAGTACAGACCGTGGTCATGAAGGATGAAACCACGAAGATCCATGTGAGCAAGACGGATATCACGGGAGATAAGGAACTTGGCGGAGCGAAGCTTGTGGTGAAAGATAAGAACGGCGATGTGGTCGACTCCTGGACCTCGGTAGAGGGCGAGACGCACATCATCGAAGGCAAGCTGATCGCGGGCGAGACCTACACACTGCGCGAGGAGCAGTCACCGGAAGGCTATGTGATCGCCAGCGATATCGTCTTTGAAGTAAATGAAGACGGATCGGTACAGACCGTGGTCATGAAGGATGACACCACGAAGATCCATGTGAGCAAGACGGATATCACGGGAGATAAGGAGATTGGCGGAGCCAAACTTGTGGTAAAAGATAAGAACGGCGATGTGGTTGACTCCTGGACCTCTGTGGAAGGCGAGACGCACATCATCGAAGGCAAGCTGATCGCAGGCGAGACCTACACGCTGCGCGAGGAGCAGGCGCCGGAAGGCTACGTGATCGCGGAAGAGATCATCTTCACAGTAAACGAAGACGGCAAAGTACAGACCGTGATCATGAAAGATGACACCACGAAGATCCATATCAGCAAGACGGATATCACGGGAGATAAGGAGATCGGCGGAGCGAAGCTTGTGGTGAAAGATAAGAACGGCGATGTGGTCGACTCCTGGACATCCGTAGAGGGTGAGAGCCACATCATCGAAGGTAAGCTGATCGCGGGCGAAACCTACACGCTGCGCGAGGAACAGGCGCCGGAAGGCTATGTGATCGCGGAAGAGATCACCTTCACAGTAAACGAGGACGGCAAAGTACAGACCGTAGTGATGAAGGATGACACCACGAAGATCCATATCAGCAAGACGGATATCACGGGAGATAAGGAGATCGGCGGAGCGAAGCTTGTTGTCATTGATAAGAAAGGCAAAGTGGTAGACTCCTGGACGTCGGTGGAGGGCGAGAGCCATATCATCGAAGGCAAGCTGACCGCGGGCGAGACCTACACGCTGCGTGAGGAACAATCGCCGAACGGTTATGTGATCGCAAGTGAGATCACCTTCACAGTAAACGAGGACGGCAAAGTACAGACCGTAGTGATGAAGGATGATACCACGAAAGTGCGGATCAGCAAGACGGATATCACCGGAAGCAAGGAGATCGGCGGAGCGAAACTTGTGGTGAAAGACAAGAATGGCGAAGTGGTCGACTCCTGGACATCCGTAGAGGGCGAGAGCCATATGATCGAGGGCATCCTGATCGCGGGCGAGACTTACACGCTGCATGAGGAACAGGCGCCGAATGGCTATCGGATCGCGGAAGACATCACCTTCACGGTAAATGAGGACGGAACTGTCCTGACGGTAGTCATGAAGGATGATACGGATACTACGATCGTTAAGACAGGCGATACAACGCCGCTTCTGATGTGGACCGTGACTATGATGCTGGCAGCAGCAGCCTTAGTCATGAGCTTGTACTACAGAAGAAAACGCAGAAGCAGAAAAATGAATTAATATCATTCATTAAGGAAAGGGACACTGCTGTATCTGGCAGTGTCCCTTTCCTAAAGAACCACGGATTAATTCTGCGCTTCCTTAAGAAAACCGAAGATGAAATCAGCATTTCCTTAGGAAAACGCTGATTAATGCGTTTCCCACGCCGGATTTCCGCTGCGAAGCAGCAATTTCCGCTGATAATCCGTGCGATCCACCGGAGGTTTCTAAGGAACGATGATGAAATCAGCGTTTCCTTAGAAATCTGTGGAAAAATTAGCATAAAATGGTTGAAAAATATTGTGAGATATTATAGAATGATAGAAGTCCGAATAAGCGAATCCGATATGAAACGAGGATAAATTAAGGAGGAATATCATATGATATCAGCAGGTGATTTTAGAAACGGCATTACACTGGAGATGGATGGGAATATCTATCAGATCGTAGAATTTCAGCATGTAAAACCCGGTAAAGGAGCTGCTTTCGTTAGAACAAAACTGAAAAATATTATTAATGGCGGCGTTGTAGAAAAAACATTCCGCCCCACAGAGAAATTCCCACAGGCTCGTATTGAGCGTGTAGATATGCAGTATCTGTATTCTGATGGTGATCTGTATCATTTCATGAATGTGGAAAACTATGATCAGATTGCTTTGAACGAGGATGCGATCGGGGATTCTCTGAAATTTGTGAAAGAGAACGAAATGGTAAAGATCTGCTCACACAACGGAAATGTATTTGCTGTTGAACCGCCTCTGTTTGTAGAGTTGGAAGTGACTGATACTGAGCCTGGTTTCAAAGGCGATACCGCTACCGGCGCTACCAAACCCGCTACAGTAGAAACGGGAGCTGTTGTTTATGTACCGCTGTTTGTAGAGACCGGTGACAAACTCAAGATCGATACCAGAACAGGTGAATACCTGTCCAGAGTATAAGACTTATCATAAAACATATTTGGAGCTGTTGCATCATTGCAGCAGCTCCTTTTTTAAGAAAATCATAAGGAACCCATATATTGTCATTCCCAATAGCCGATGCTATAATGTTCCTGTAAACAAAGCCGCATATACTTGTTATCTTTTTATGCGCGAAAAGAAATGATAGAGAAGAGAGGGGATATATTATGAAGAAGAAATGGCTTAGCGGTCTGTTGGTGGGCAGTCTTTGTCTCGCCCTTAGTTTTTCCGGTACAGCCTATGCGGATGGTCAGAAGGTCGTTACTTTAGGAGCGGATTTAACGGATGACCAGAAAGCGGCAGTGCTGAAATATTTTGGCGTTCTGGGACAAAGTATTGAGACTCTGACGATCACGAATCAAGATGAAAGAAATCATCTCGGATCTTATGTTCCTCTGGAACAGATTGGTACAAAAACATTCAGCTGTGCTCTTGTTTCTCCGACAAATTCCGGCGGTATTCATGTGAAGACTGCAAACTTAAGTTGGGTGACCAGCAATATGATTGCCACCACCTTATCCACCTCAGGAGTGACGAACTGCGATGTTCTGGCAGCGTCTCCCTTTGAAGTGTCCGGAACGGGTGCTCTGACCGGCATTATCATGGCATATGAGACGGCCAGCGGGAGTACTCTGGATCCGGTCAAAAAGGAACTGGCGACTCAGGAACTGATTGCCACAGGCACTATCGCAAATGAGATTGGACAGCAGCAAGCTACGAATATTGTAAATGAAATTAAAATACAAGTCATTGAAGGTGCTGTAGTGGAGCCGGAAGAAGTGGAAGAAATCGTAGACGAAGTGGTGGAGGCCAACCCGGAGGTTACTTTATCCGATGAGGATCGAGCACTTTTGACAGGCCTGATGACACAGATTGCAGAGCAGCAGTATGATTATGAGGAAATGAAAGATACGCTGCAGCGTGTGGATGAGAATGTAAATGACCTGAGTGATCAATTAGATGAGATCCAGACGGTGGCAGAGGAGTCTCAGGAAGAAGAGGAAATTCAGCCGGAAACACTGGCTTCGGACAGTATTTTGATGAATACGGACGACAGTGCTCTGGGCGAGGGAGTCTTGATTGATGCCACCAATGAAGAGGCGGTTCAGGATGAAGAACAACCGGAAACAGAGACAACTTCCATGGATGGGTTTGATATAACGACGACAGACGATTACACGGATAGCTCCGATGTTACAGATGAACCATCTGAGAATGCAGACGCTTCTGTAATCCCTGATAACGTAGATGACACTGCGATCCTTGGCGGGGAAGTTACGAATGATGGTCAGGAACTCCCGGAAGGTGAGTTTACGGACGATGGTACCACCATTCCAGATGAAAATGGTCAAAATGAAGAGGCACCGGTTCTGGAACTGGGCACAGTCAATCTTTATCATCTGAAACCGGACGCTTTTGATGACAGCAGTATCTATGCAGGTACCAGCCAGTTTAAGGTTCTGTTTGAAGACAACAATATTGTCCCTGTTTCCGGTAATTTAAAGGTTACGGATGCCTGGGGCAACACTCTCGCTGCTGTAGATCTGGCTGACAAAGACCAGGTAAGCGTGCAATCAGCAACAGAGAAGGAAAAGAATGAATACTTCTGGACATCCGGCACACAGCTTCTGATCAATGCAGGTATACAACTAAGTGCAGATGAAACCTATACCATATCTCTGGAAGGTATCATGGCTCAGACAGAAGATCCCGCCGCTCTGGAAAATGCGCCAAAAGCGGAAGTAAATGAAGCGTGGGAACTGAATACCGAAAGTTGCGGTATCGGACTTGCTATTACGCACTTATCCGATGTAAAAGAAGGCGCAGTGTTAAGCGGTAACGTTATCCTGAGCAGCGACATGGCTTACGCTGAGATCACTACCTATGACGACACCAAATTATCCTTCGATGTTTCTCAGTTTGATCCGGAGTATACAGAATTTCATGTAACTTGTCTGCAGTCCGGAAACACAGAATTTGCAGTCGATTTTTATGATGCGGATGGTAACTATATCAGATCCGCAGAATATGAAATTACGATTCAATAAGTGTAACAAGTAACAGAAGACTGCCGCAGAAAAGAACGAAATTTTTCGTGATTTTTCTGCGGCAGCTTTTTTCTCGTATAGGAAACTCCGTCTCCTATACGAGAACGCCCTTCGGGCAAAGAATGCGCAGCTTCGCGCGCGGAACACTACGAAGTGTCCCTTGGGAAAAGCTGTGTTGCCAAGGTTATTTATTGCGGAGTGTGCGAAGCACACTTTTGTTCTCATTATCGTGGGAAGATCAGGTACACCACCAGCGCAAGTCCAGTATAAAGAAGGCAGGGCAGGAGATTGCGGGATATAATTTTGCCTTCGTTTCCCAGTGCATTCGTTGTGGATGCCACTGCGATGACATTGTGGATACAGATCATATTTCCGATTGCCCCGCCAGCCATCTGAAGCGCGATGATGGATGCTTCATTTAAGCCCAGCAGGTTTGCTGTTTTAAATTGAAGCGGTCCGAAGAGAATACCGGATACCGTACAGGAACCGGATACAAATGCGCCGAATACGCCAAGAAGCGGCGAAATGATCGGAAAATATTTGCCGGCTGTTGAGGTAATGCCGGTGCTGATCAGGTTGAGCATACTATCGATACCGGAATGATTTGCCCCAGAGCCGATCATGATCTGCACCATACCGATACCGCAAAACAGAGCGATCGAAATGGTGAGAAGCTGCTTTCCCGTCTTTGAGAAGATCAGTTTTACTTCTTTCTTCGTCAGACTCTTTCTTTTTATCCATATTAAGATGAGTGATACCAGCATAAACGGAATCAATCCCGGATTGTAAGCCAGAGCCAAGTCATAAGACAGGCTTGTATTTCCTAATATAGAAGGGATATGAATAGAAATACTGTTTAACCATCCCTTCAAACCAAATACCGGAATTCTGGTTGCCAGCAGGATAATGGCAATCAGTGCGTAGGGCATCCACGCTTTTGCCACACTACCAAAAGAGATGGGTGCGGCAAGTTTATCCGAATCAACAGAAGTTTGTTCTGCGGCTGCGCTGTTAGCTTCCGCGAATTCCCACACATGTTTCGGTACCAATATCCGTTTTCTGGCAAGTCCCACCGTGATCACAAGACCTGCGACGGAACCAAGGATAGAAGCAAATTCCGGGCCAAGGTAAGTGCCAAGCAGGTAGTAGGGTACAAGGAAGGAAAGTGCCGCCGCCAGTGAAAATGGTATCATCTCAATGATATATGTAATCTTTCTCTCTTTTCCGAAAAATAATACTAAAAAGACAACCAGAACAAGCGGAATGATGATGCCTGCCAATCCCAGATAGAGACAGGTTTTATGCGTCACCTGACGGGTAAATTCTTCAACTGCTCCTCCCTCTGCTGTAATGGCAGCGGAAAGATTTGTCATGTTCATCAGAGTAGGCGTTCCTACCGCTGCGAATGGAACTGGAGTGCTGTTAGATATCAGAGCGACCGCACAGGCGGCAACCGGCGGAAAACCAAGACCCACCAGCAGCGGAGCAGCCAAAGCGGCAGGCGTTCCATAACCGGCTGCACCCTCGATGAAAGCGCCAAAAAGATAAGCAATAATAATGGCCTGAATGCGAGGGTCAGGTGAAATGCGACGAAAACCGCTGTTTATCACATCCATGATTCCTGTGCGGCGCAGGGTGTTCAAAAGCAGTATAGCACCGCCGATGATCAATAGAAGATCCAATGCTTTTAAGGCACCATACAAAAGATATCCGGCAACAGATGTTACATCCATCTTCCACACCGTTAATACCAGCACGCAGGTAATGACTAATGAAATGCCCAGGGCTTTCCCTGATGAGAATTTAAACCCGATCATAAGAATAAGGGCAGCTGCCAGAGGAAGCAGGGCAAGCAAAGCGTAATTCATAATTTTCTTCCTTTCTTTTCCTATTTAAGATTATTATCTTATTTTTCCACAGGTATTGCTTTTTCCACACATATGGTATTATGATAATACCAGCGTCAACAGAAAAACACAATTACCAGTTTTTCCAAACTGGTGGATAATTCTACATATTTAAGAAAAATGGGGTGTAACTTGGTCATGGACAGAAGAGTAGGAAAGACAAAAAAGGCGATTCAAGCAGCATATTTTGATCTGTTGAAAGAAAAAGGAAATGAAAAGATTTCCGTCACGGAGATTGCCAGGGCAGCTGATATTGACCGAAAAACATTTTATCTTCATTACGAATCCACAGATCAGATCATACGGGAATTTGCGAAAGCTAAAACGAAAGAACTGCTTCTGCGCCTTACGGTGAAAAGTTTTTTCCTGCGCTCTTTTGACAAAGAGATTTTTGCCAGAGAAGCGAATGCTATGCTGGGGGAACATCTGGAGTTTGCCCAAATGCTTGCCAGAAATCCAAATCTAAATTTCTTCTGGAGCCAGGTGCAGGATACTTCTGTAGAAATGCTGGTGGAGATTTATGCCCGCCATTCCAAGCTTCCAAAGAGCGATCTGAATATCCGCGTCACTTACTTTGTGGCGGGAGCCTCCTCTGTCTATCAGCGCTGGCTTCGCGGAGAGATTCCCTGCAGCCTGGAGGAACTGGGGGAAAAAGCCAGCGAGATCGCTTTCTACGGAGCACAGAGTCTGCTGCAGAATTCATAAAACAATCTCCTTGTGTTTTCTATTAAAAAAGACTAAAATACCTATTGACGTTTTAACGCAATAATGCTATATTCCTACTATATCAGTATGAAACATGGATATATTGCATTAGGGATGATTTACGTACCGAAAGGACACACAGACAAATGATGGAACAGAAAAAGCCAGTCGTGCTGGAATTAAAAAATATAACAAAAAATTTTGGCGACACTGAAGTTCTTCGTGGCATTGATCTTACCGTACATGAGGGACAATTTGTTACCCTGCTGGGTTCCTCAGGCTGCGGAAAAACTACGACTCTGAGAATTATTGCAGGACTGGAATACCCAAATGACGGGGAGGTGCTCCTGGAGGGCAAACCGGTAAAAAATCTGGCTCCGGAAAAACGAAATGTTAATACCGTATTCCAGAATTATGCACTGTTTCCTCACATGAACGTATACAATAATATCGCTTACGGGCTGAAACTGAAAAAAGTAAGCAAATCAGAGACAAAAGAACGTGTCACAAAAATGTTATCCCTGGTACAGCTGGATGGGTTTGAAAAACGCATGCCTTCCGAAATGAGCGGCGGCCAGCGACAGCGTGTGGCGATAGCCAGAGCATTGATCAATAATCCGAAAGTACTGCTGTTGGATGAACCACTGGGGGCACTGGATCTGCAGCTTCGCCGCCAGATGCAGTATGAACTGAAAAAACTGCAGAAGAAACTGGGGATTACTTTTATTTACATAACCCATGATCAGGAAGAAGCCATCAATATGTCGGATGTGATCGTGGTAATGAGGGACGGCAAATTTGAGCAGGCCGGCAGCCCGACGGAAATCTATGATCATCCGAAGACCAGCTATGTAGCCAGCTTTGTAGGATCGGCCAATATCCTGAGAGGAACGGTCACCTCAATAAAAGAGGACACAGCAATTTTGTCTGGCAGCTGCGGCACCATGGCTTGTAAGACAGAACAATATGAAATAAAGGAAGGTTCATCCTACACGCTGGCAGTGCGAAGTGAGAGCATCAGTGTCTGGAGGGAAGCAAAGGCGGAGCAGTATATTACCGGTACGATCACAGAGAAGAGTTTTGTCGGGGGAATGCTCCGTATCGTGGTGACCCTGGAAGATCGCAGCGAAGTGGTGATCACCCGTCAGGGAATTAATTTCTTCTACGATATCGGTGAAAAAGTGTGTCTGGAATGGGCCGCGCAGGATGCGGTTTTTGTAGACATGGAGGGAAAACAGGATGAAAAATAAGAAAAACCTGTGGGGTCTCTGCGTCATGCCGCTGTATTTTTTTACGCTTTTGTTTATCCTTGGCCCAATGATCTACATGGTGGCGGTCAGCTTTGCTAAGAACAATGGAGGCGCCTACGGTTTTACATGGAACTTTACACTGAATAACTATACCAAGATAGGAGATCCTATTTATCTTCAATGTTTTATTCAATCTTTTAAACTGGCGTTTGCTACCACGATCCTGGTAGTGCTGATCGGATATCCTTTCGGGTATTTTATGGCAAAACTTTCCCCAAAAGGGAAAAAGATCATGATGTTTCTGATCATGGTTCCTTTCTGGACCAGTTCCCTGATCCGCCTGTACGGATGGATCATTATCCTGCAGGTAAAGGGAGTGCTGAATACCGCACTGAAAGCCATCGGATTGATCGACAAACCGCTGAAGATCCTCTATTCCTATCCGGCGGTACTGATTGGTATGATCTATGCGCTGCTTCCCTTTATGATTCTTGCCGTATATTCCAGCGTGGAAAAGATGGACTGGTCTCTGGTGGAAGCATCCCGGGATCTGGGTGCGTCTCCGGCTGCCGCATTTGTCACAGTGACCCTGAAACTGACGCTGCCTGGCTTGCTTACCGGTGTAATTCTTACCTTTGTTCCGTCAATGGGGCTGTTTTTTATAGCAGACATACTGGGGGGAAATAAAATTGTTCTGGTGGGAAGCCTGATCCAGGATCAGCTTACCCGGGGGAGTAACTGGCCCTTTGCAGCGGCATTGGCAGTGATCCTGACTATATTAACCAGCCTGATGATCTATCTGTATCGCAGGATCACCCATGTGAAGGATCTGGAGGGCATATTCTGATGAAAAAAAAGAGAGTTTCTTTTTCCAAATTATATCTGGTGATCGTGATGCTCATCACCTATCTGCCAATAGCTATGGTGGTGGTGTTTTCTTTTAATGATTCGAAACTTCCGGTTGCCTGGAAGGGATTTACCTGGAAGTGGTATCAGGAATTGTTCCATGATGCAGCCATGATCGAAGCCCTGAAAAACAGTCTGATCCTGGGATTTATCAGCTGCGCTATGGCAGCAGTGATCGGAACATTAGGCGCCATCGGTATGGCCCGGGTTAACTACAAAAGCAAGGGAATGATCGAGTATCTGTCCTCAATTCCCATCATGGTGCCTGAAATTATTCTGGGTATGGTTTTTATGGCATTTTTCTCATTGCTTAATCTGCCTTTCGGTATGGTTACTCTGGTGATCGCTCACACAGCATTTTCTATCCCCTATGTGTTTATGATGGTAAAAGCGAGGCTGGTGGGAATCGATAAATCACTGGAAGAAGCAGCCAGGGATCTGGGAGCTTCACCATCCCGCATTTTCTGGGACATCACGCTGCCCCTTATATTGCCTGCAGTAGCCTCCGGCTGTCTGTTGGCTTTTGCCATGTCTTTTGACGACGTGGTGATCAGTATTTTTGTGAATGGGCCGAGAATGTCTACTCTGCCTATTAAAGTTTACACGCAGATGAAGACCGGTGTAACGCCGGAGATCAATGCGCTGTGTACGATCATCCTGATCGTGGTAGTACTTGTGTTGCTTGTATCTTCTTTTTTCCGGAGAGGCAAAAAGGAGTACAAATAAAACAGGCGCAAAAGACGCCTAAGGAGGGTATCATGAAAAAAAGACTTATTGCAGCATTAGGTATGGCTATGTTGACAACAGCAGCCATGGGTATCAGCGCAAGCGCTGAGGATCTGGTACTGTTTACCTGGGAGGGGATGTTCCCGCAGGAGGTACTGGATAATTTTACGGAGGAGACCGGTATTGAGATCATCTATTCCAACTTTGATACGGATGAGACCATGCTGGAAAAGCTGGCCCAGGCAAAGGGCGGCGACTATGATGTCATCATCGCCGACGACTACATCATTGAGCAGGCAGTAGCAGCCGGACTGGTGGGAGAGATCGACAAAGACATTGTTACGAATTTTGGAAATATCAATCCCCTGTACCAGGGACAGTTCTATGATCCGGAGGATATTTACACCGTTCCTTACGGAGCAGGTATCCCTCTGATCGTATATGATCCGGAACTGACCGATGTGGAGATCAAAGGATACAATGATCTGTGGGATCCGTCTCTGGAAGATGCTGTGGCAATCACCGCCAACTATCGCGTGATCAACGGAATCACCCTGTTGTCGATGGGTAAATCCATGAACGAAGAGGATCTGGATGTGATCGCGCAGGCCGGTGAGAAACTTCTGGAGCTGGCGCCGAATATCCGCATGATCCAGGACGATAATACCCAGGACGCACTGCTCAACGGCGAGGCATCCGCGGCATTCCTCTACACCTCACAGGTGACTGCTGTTCTGGCAGAAAACCCGGACCTGGAAGTTGTCTATCCGGAAGAAGGACTGGGCTTTGGCATCATGGCGGCATTTGTTCCGGCGGACGCTCCCAACGCAGAAGCGGCAAACAAATTCCTGAACTATATTCTGGAACCGGAAGTATCCAAGCAGTGCATGGAGTACATTGGCTACTACAATACAACCGGCGCTGCTGACGATATTGTAGATCCGTCACTGGTAGTTCCGGATTCCGTCACCAAGGGCGAGATCATCCAGAACGTGTCCGAGGAGGCTAACGAGGCTTATAATAAGAACTGGACCGAGTTTAAAGCAGCCTGCGGCGCAAACTAAGAACATAATACATGTTATGACAAATAATGGGACTATCCCGCTAAGCATATCGTGCATAGTTGGATAGTCCCATTTTATTATGGAATTTAAGGACTTTTTAATAGTCTTACCGGCCTACCATGCTTCAAAGCATGATGACCGCAGAGAGATCAACGAACGGGCGGTAAGGCTGATGGCAAAACTCGGAATCAGCGATGTGGCGGAAAATGACATCACAGAAGTTTCCGGAGGGCAGCTTCAAAGAGCCTGTATCACAAGAATTATGCTGGGAAATAATTTATATTAGTATTCGAACGAATTTAATGGCGAAAAACAATTTGAAAACAAAATATTTTGCAATTAAGAATTTATTCGGAAATGTTTAGGGAAGTTATGCAGGACATGCAGGGATCAATGTGCTATTATTTAACTATTCAGCGTTGCAGCTGTTTTTCATCGTATAGGAAACTTCGTCTCCTATACGAGAAAGCACTTCGGGCAAAGATGTGCAGTATCTTTTGTTCTATTAGTCAGCTGCGGTTTTAAAAAGGGGAAAGGAGAATAAAAGCGATGTCTAAGAAAAAAGTAATTCAAGCCGGTATCTGTGTGGTATTATTGGGAGCTGCAGTGTCTGGAACTGCAATCGCGGAAGAAAACCAGGAGTATGACAGTAATGTTCCTGAAGTGGTTATATCCGCCAAGTATGAGTATCAGTATGATGAAGCCCGTGAACAAACGATAGGAAACTTAGACTGGCAGGAAATCCATCTGAGCGAGAAGAGCACGGAAGACTATCCTGAGATGAGTAAATCTTTGCAGAAATTTAACGATAACTTGTCGGCGGATAGGAAAGAAACCTTCGATTCAATGTTGGAATTATACGAGTCAGCAGACGAGTACTTTCCGGAAAACGGACTGAGTTCCAGTGATTCCATCTTGCTTCGCAGGGCGGACGGGCAGGTACTCAGCTTTGTTGATTACCATACGGACTATATGGGAGGAGCCCACGGATATTACAGCTACACCGGCACCAGCTTTGATGCTGCCTCCGGAAAGATTCTTTCACTGGAGGATGTGGTCACCGACGAGGGATCATTTCAGGAAGCAGTCAAAGAACAACTATTAAAGCATCCTTACAGCGATGAATTTCAGGATCTGGATGAGAGCCTGACAAGTTACGGAACCGAGGAAGGCGACCTCTTTTCCTGGGTTCTGGAAGAGGATGGGATCACAGTTTTCTTTAACCCATATGCGATTGCATCTTACGCGGTAGGTATGATCCATGTAAATATTTCTTTCCGGGAATACCCGGATCTGTTCCGTGATACTTATAAGATACCGGAAGGAAATTATATGAAAGAACTTATGCAGTATTATCCGGAATATATTACATTAGCAGACGGAGAGATAGCTCAGGTATCTATTTCATCAGAAACGGAGGCTTATGAAGGAGAAGAGGGCGGTTATACAGACTATGGATATTACACTGCCTATAACGTCACGATTGGGGATAATACCTTACGCCATGACAGCTATTTCTTCTGGGAAAAGCCGTTTCTGGTTCATTTAACGGATAACCGCACTTACCTGTATCTGCAGCTTACCGGCGACAATGATTACCGCATGGTGGATGTAGTTGACCTAAGTTCCGGTAATCCCACATTTATCGGAAGTTTCGGAGGCGGTTTTGGATGGAGTTATGATGAAGAGCAGGAAGCTTCACTTGGTATCTTGCCTGTAGATACTCAGCATTTTCGCTTGGATACCAAAATTGATCTGCTGAGCAGCTATACCGGGATCCGGTACTATCAGGTTGGCGAGGATGGTATGCCGGAAGCTTTGGAGGAAGAGTATTACAAAGATAACAACTACTACAGCAGACCCCTTGTAACGAAGATTGACCTTGATGCGACGCTTCCGGAAGATAATTTCCTGCCGGTAACTATCCCTGCCGGAGAGACCCTTGATATTATTAAAACAGATGGCGAAAGTTATGTTGATCTTAGGCAGAAAGACGGAACCCTGGTGCGGCTGGAGGTAAACGGCAGCGGCTGGCCCCATACGGTGAACGGCATAGATGAGACAGACTGTTTTGAGGAACTGTATTACGCTGGATAAATAACGTATTGCCGAGAATAAAAATATACGTTATAATAAAGTCGCAGTAAAAAGTAAAGCGAAAATGAGGAGGAAAAACAATGAAGAAAAAACTAGTTGGATTATTGGCAGGCGCATTGATGGGAAGCATCGCCTTCGCCGGATCTGGTATGGCTGCGGAGGATATTTCCGGAGATTGGTACTTGCATCTGATGAAAGTGGAAGATCAGGAATATGATCCTTCCGCGTTCGGAATGGAGATTACACTTACATTAAATGAAGATGGAACCGCTCAGGTAGATTCTATGGGAGAAGTCACAGAAGGCACCTGGAGCGAAACAGAGGAAGGATGGACGCTCGACGCTGACGGCGAACTGACGGTAACACTGGAGGATGGTATTCTGGTTCTGACCCCAACAGATGGCGAGGATCCCACGATTATGGAGTTTAGCCGAGAAAAACCGGAGGCAAAGGAAGAATCCCCGCTGATCACCGATGCAGCTCTTGAGGACTTCAATGGAACCTGGAAACTGGATTCCATTTTTATGAGCGGCATGACGCTTCCGGCAAACATGTTCGGTGAGTCAGTTACCGAAATTTCCATTGAAGACGGAAAGATTACGTATCACTCTGAGATGGACAGCGGCGATGAGGAGACCGGCGTGGTATCTACCGATTTTACAGTGGACGGAGTATTCGAAGACGGCGTCCTGACGGTAGAGGCGTCAGAAGATACCCAGTATACTTCCCTGAAGCTTCAGCTGCATGAGGACGGTACCATGAGCGATGGCTATACAGCTCCTGCCGAGGAGGAAGAGGAAACCGAGATCGAGTCTGAAACCGAGGCTGAGTCGGAGTCTGAAGATGATTATGAATTTGATCTTAATTCCATGTATATGATCTATGTGCGTGCCGAGTAATTTTAATTTTATGCGCAGGCAGAAATTTCCAATAAGTAATGAAGTACTGTTTGTAAAATTTAATTAGCAGATTTCAACTAAGGGGCTTTTGTAAAACGATTCGTCCGAATCTTGCAGAAGCCCCTTAATTAATGCTGCAAAAATCGTGCATAGTTGACTTCTTAAGTATTAGAGAAGTTTTTTGAGAAAAGAGAAAGAACTTGACAGGGATACGAAAATAATGCTATAGTAGGAATATACATATATCTATACGCAAAACACATGTTTTTCAAATAGATTAAGATCAAATTCTCATGGATATCGTATATTTCGATTGCTTTGAAATTAGAAAGGTTAAGAATTAATATATGGAAACAACTGTCAAAAATGCTACTTATCACGAACAGATGGACATTCAAAATACCCTTCAGCTTCGTGAAGTATTAAAAACACTTCCTGGTTTTGCCAAAGGTTATTTCCGTGCTATTGAACCAACTACCTCAACAAAAACCCGGATTTCCTATGCATATGATATCCGTACCTTTTTCCGTTATCTGCAGGAATCAAATCCACTGTTTAAAAACAAGGAAATCACAGAGTTAAAGGTAGATATCCTGGATCAACTGGATGCCATTGACATTGAGGAATACCAGGAATATCTGAAGGTATATGAAATAGATAAATCTATGGCCGGCGCTGTGCGCGACGCGCAGATCACCAACGGCGAACGTGGATTAAAACGAAAAATGTCTGCGCTTCGCAGCTTTTACGCTTATTTTTACAAACATCAGATGATCGAGAAAAATCCTACATTGCTGGTGGATATGCCAAAACTCCATGATAAAGCGATCATACGTTTGGATGACGATGAAACGGCAGCTTTGCTGGACTATATTGAACACGGCGGCGATCAGCTGACCGGACAGAAAAAAATGTACTATGAAAAGACCAAATTGCGGGATCTGGCTATCGTTACCTTGCTGCTTGGCACCGGAATCCGCGTTTCTGAGTGTGTGGGCCTGGACGTACAGGATGTGGATTTTAAAAATAACGGAATCAAAGTTATTCGAAAAGGCGGATCTGAGATGATCGTCTACTTTGGTAATGAAGTGGAAAACGCTTTAAGAAATTATATGGATGAGCGGGAAGGCATTACGCCTTTGGCGGGTCATGAGAACGCTCTGTTCTACTCCACCCAGCGCCGCAGGATCGGTGTACAGGCCGTAGAAAATATGGTAAAAAAATATGCCAGGGAGGTCACGACCACAAAGAAAATTACCCCTCATAAGCTTCGCAGCACCTACGGTACCTCTCTCTACCGGGAAACCGGGGATATCTATCTGGTGGCGGATGTACTGGGTCACAAGGACGTAAATACCACGAAAAAGCATTACGCCGCTATGGATGACAATCGCAGACGCCAGGCCGCCAGAGCTGTAAAACTCAGGGAACCATAAATTATCCCCTCAGATTTTCATCCAGGATGATGGTAAACGGCCCGTTGTTTGTCAGCTCAACCTGCATATCAGCGCCGAAGATACCGGTCTGCACCACAGGTACCTGCTTTCTGCACTCTTCTACGATATAATCATACAGTGCTTCCGCCTGAGCCGGGGCGCAAGCTTCGATAAAACTGGGGCGATTTCCTTTTCGGCAGTTCGCGTAAAGGGTAAACTGAGACACCAGCAGGAGCTGTCCGTCCACATCTTTCAGGGACAGGTTGGTCTTTCCGTTTTCATCCTCAAAGATCCGCAGGCCGATCATTTTCTTTATATAAAAATCGGCGATTTCCTTCGTATCGTCTTGCCCCATACCGATCAAAACCAAATAGCCCTGTCCGATAGAGCCTACGTTTTTTCCATCTACGGTTACACTGGCTTTATGTACACGCTGTACTACAAATTTCATTGATTTCACTCTCCCGTTGTCTTGTTTCTTCGGTGTAGGTCGAAATTCCGTCACCGGTATTTGGATGCTTTATCGAATAAGCAATGTCAATAACAAACAATAGTGACAGCACCGTACACAGCAACATCATCCATGTATGCCGGATATTATTCAGATATTTATCGAGTATCGGTTCAACTACATAGACAAATATCATCCCACCCATGCCGAAGATCAATAAACTTTCCGCGCATATCCTTCCATTTAAGTTGAGAAAATATCCTGTATAATCCCACCATCTCTGCCCATGGTGCAGCATCTCTAATGCCCATGAGGTAAGATACTCAACAATGCCGCATATAACTATGATACCGGCAAATTCCGCTATTGGGTATTTGCGCAGCTTATTTAATAATAAGAGAATTAAAATTCCGCCGCTTCCATAAATTGGGAGCCACGGGCCATGGAGTACGCCCCGGTTTATCAATTCTCCATACCGGAGAAAATGCAAAACCACTTCCCATACCCATCCGCTTATGCTCAGAACAAAAAACATAAGAACATTCTCTTTTGTAACCATAAATTTTCTCCCGCAAAACGATATTAGTGCAATAATTATCTGCAAGTAAGTATCCATTCTTGCAATTTAGTATTAATGACTGTAAAATATTAGCGTTAATGCTATAAAGGAGTGGTACATATGAAACTGCAAAAACTAATGAGCCTTGTCCGCAAGGCCATCGACGAATATCAGCTGATCGAAGAAGGAGACAGGATCGCTCTTGGAATCTCCGGAGGAAAGGACAGCCTCACACTGCTCTATGCTCTAGGCGGCCTCAGACGCTTCTATCCGAAGCATTTTGAGCTACAGGCGATCACAGTCTCATTGGGCTTCCCCGAATTCGATCTGAAGCCGATAAGAGCCCTCTGCGAAGACCTGGAGGTACCTTACACTGTGGTGGATACCCAGATCGGACAAATTATCTTCCAAGACCGCAAAGAGACTAATCCATGCTCTCTCTGTGCGAAAATGCGCAAGGGCGCTTTCAATGAAAAAGCAAAGGAACTTGCCTGCAACAAGATTGCCTACGCTCACCATAAGGATGATGTGATTGAGACCATGCTGCTCTCTCTCATCTATGAGGGGCGTTTCTATTCTTTCTCTCCCCGGACTTATCTGGACCGCACAGATCTCACGGTGATCCGGCCTATGATTTTTGTGGACGAGGTAGATGTGATCGGTTTTAAAAATAAGTATTATTTGCCTATTGTCAAAAGTCCCTGTCCTGCAGATGGTTTTACAAAGCGCCAATATGTCAAGGAACTGCTGGCACGGCTCAACCGGGAAAATCCCGGAGTAAAAGAACGCATGTTCGCAGCCATATTGTCCGCAGATATACAGGGCTGGCCAGAGCGAAATATCCGTAAATTCACAGCCTTTTCAGCAGCATCTCAAAATACTCCGGCAACGGAGCGGTAAACTCCATATATTCCTTTGTGACCGGATGGACAAATCCAAGTACCATAGCGTGCAGTGTCTGTCCTTGAAGGTGGGGGATGGGGCATTTCGCCGGACCGTACAGTGCATCCCCCAGAAGGGGATGACCGATACTGCTCATATGAACGCGGATCTGATGAGTGCGCCCGGTTTCCAGTTGGCATTCCACATAAGTATAGCTGCCGAAGCGTTCCAGCACCCGGTAATGAGTCACTGCTTCTTTTCCATTTTTGTGGTTAACAGCCATCTTCTTGCGATCCACCGGATGCCGCCCGATGGGGGAGTTTATGGTACCAGTATCCACTTTCAGGTTTCCATGTACGATAGCCCGATACTTTCTGGTGATAGAATGAATCTTTAACTGCTGTGCCAGAAAATTGTGAGCATAATCATTTTTACATACCAGAAGAGAACCAGTAGTATCCTGATCGATACGATGTACGATACCTGGGCGCATCACGCCGTTAATGCCGGAAAGATCTTCTCTGCAATGATACATCAGGGCATTCACCAGCGTATGGCTGTAATGTCCCGGGCAGGGGTGTACCACCATTCCCTTTGGTTTATTGACTACCAGGAGATCCTGATCCTCATACAGAATATCCAGCGGAATATCCTCCGCCATAATTTCCGGTTCCACTGCCACCGGTATCTCTATTTTAATCTGATCCCCTGCACAGACTTTATAATTCGCTTTGACAGATCCTGTCCTGTTTACAGTGACTTGTCCGTCTCCGATCAGTTTTTGTAAATAAGAGCGGGAAATATCCGTTAGCTGCTCTGCCAGATAACGGTCAATTCGTGTGCCCTGATCTGTGTCACTTACCTGAAGCAGCATACTCTTCCCTCCCCTCTTTCTTTAACTGTCAGTTTTCCCAACTATCTCCTGCTTTCCTCAATTTTATCTTTGAGTTCCTTCAAATACTCCTGTCTGCCTCTTTTTCCCCGCAGGCGGTTAAAATCCTCATCATTATAATAAAATAGGATCAACAGTAAAAACATCCCGGTGCTTACACAGACATAAATATCCGCCACATTAAAAATAGGAAAATCAATAAAGGAAAAATAAAGAAAATCTATCACATAGTGATGGCAGATGCGATCCACCATATTTCCCAATGCACCAGCGGACAATGCGATACAAATGATTCGCAGAGGCAAGAAGCGTTTCTGCATGGGTAAACGAATGTAAAATACCCAGACAAAAACGGTTATCAGCAGGGCAAAGAACACAAAAATCCACAGTTTATTCTCCATCATGCCAAAAGCAGCACCCTGATTTTGCAGATAATGAAATTCAAAAACCCCGGGAAACAACTCTATAGGGCCATTTGCCTGCAGCGTTTGGCTGGCCCATAGCTTAGTGAGCTGATCCAGCATCAAAAGCAGGATCACACATGCGGCTCCCAAGATTAATGATTTTTTCTTTTCTCCTGTCACATTTTGCATCATAGATCAACTCCAGAGATCTGCATTCATAGTTTCTACGGCAGCAAGCATTTCTTCATCCGTTACAGTAGTGTCAATATAAGCGTTTCCAATACCCCTTAGCAGCACATAACGTATCTGTCCATTGGCCATTTTTTTATCATGTTTTGTCGCTGCCACAATATCCTCACAGCTTAGACTGTCAAAGGAAATCGGAAGATCAAAGCCTACATTCATATCCCTTATTTCATAGAATTCTTCTTCTGATAGTGTCCCCCGTTTCCAGGAAATATAAGCAGCCGCAACGGATCCAAGTGCTACACACTGACCGTGCAGCAGCTCAAAATTCTTCAATTTTTCGATGGCATGACCTATGGTGTGTCCGAAATTCAGCAGAGCCCTCTCCCCTTTTTCCGTGGGATCGTTTTCCACTACTTGGCGCTTAATCTTACAGCTTCCCTCCACCATTCGAAACAGAGTATCTATGTCCCGCTCCTGGATCTGTGACATGTGATCTATGACCCACTCATAATAATCAGCACTGCGGATCAATCCATGCTTGAGGATTTCTCCCATACCGCAGGCAAACTGCTCCTCTGACAGAGTCATCAGAGCATTTATATTCATATACACCAGAGAAGGCTGATGAAATGCCCCCACCATATTTTTATAATTGTTAAAATCAACACCGGTCTTTCCGCCGATGCTGCTGTCAACCTGGGATAGTAACGTAGTGGGAATCTGCACAAACCGAATCCCCCGAAGAAAAGTAGCTGCGGCAAAGCCGGTCATATCACCGATTACACCTCCGCCCAGGGCAATCAGCAGATCCTGGCGATCCAGCTTGTGAATGATCAGGTGTTCATACAGTCTCCGGATTTCATCCAGATTCTTATGTTCCTCACCTGCAGGAATTACATAAATTGAACTCTCATGGCAGCAGACAGAGAGAAGACCCTGCACTTCTTTTGCATAAAGGGGTTCCACATTGCTGTCAGTCACAATGCAGACCTTACGGTTTTGCAGGTTCAGTTCTTTCAGACGTACCGGAAGTTTTTGAAAAGATTCCTCCAGATAAATATTATATGCAAAATTTTGATCTTTCTTAACCGGCAGACATCTGCATCGATCTGTCTCTGTTTTTTTACTCATGATTATTTACTCCTAAGAATTATAAGTATTTTTGTATCTTCACCAGATAGCGTCCCTTTTTTGTGGACGATAATACGCCGCAATATTGAAATCTTCCATATCCTCTCACAGAAATAATATCATACTCTTGGGGATGATATCCGTTGCTTGTGATCAGCCGACCATTCACAAAGGTTTTTCCACCCACGATCAGACCAATAAGGCTGCTCCTTGAGGCACCAAATGCCAGGGACAGCAAGGCATCAAGCCGCACGGAAGCTACCGTACCGGTAAGTTCCTGAAGTTTTGGATGATAATGGATATTATTGTCACTGCAGAGCTGACAGCTCACCGTTGTGTGGCGGATTCTTGTCAGTTCCGATGTCAGGAAGCCTGCAATTTTCAGGTTACAGAAAAGGTAGGCTTCTCTCTCCTGGATGACGATATCGCCGGTCTTACTGCGATCAATCCCCAGATTCATCAACGAACCAAGATAATCCCTGTGGCTCAGTTCTTCTGAAAATTTTCGGTTCAGTGGAGAAATCTTCAGGCAGGTGATGGGAAATTCACATACATCAAGAGAAAGAGCATCAGGAATGAAGGCAATCATCTGACGCTCTGCGTGTTCATAACCACCGTACGCCCTGCTCTGCACATAAGGCAGGCTTGGCAGTGTATCATGATATATATTCTGTTGGTTTAAGTTCAAAAAATCGCTAAACACAGCAATATTGCGCTGCCATGCCATATTGCCCAGATCCAGCAGATGCCTTTGAAACAGCTCCTCTTCTTTCGTCATAGCCGTTAGAAACGCTTCTCAATGGAAGGAACATCAAATGCTCCGGTGAGGATTTCCTGAAAATCGCCGGAAATATCCACAGAAGAAGGAGTAATAATGAAGATATAATTACTGATCTTCTGAAGATTTCCATCAATAGCATAACAGGAACCGGAGGCAAAATCAATGATTCTCTGGGCAACATCCAGATCCAGGCCCTCCATATTCAGAACCACCGTGCAGTTGGCCAATAAAGTTTCCGTGATTTCTCTGGAATCTTCCATAGAATGTGGTTTGATCACGCAAACTTCCATACCTGAATTCCCTGTCCTTCTGGGGCGGATGGGCGAAATCTTTGACGATTTTGATTTGTCAGGAGTAGTTTTTGGTTTGACAGAAACCACTGTGCGCTTTGTTTCAACAGCAGAAGCAGTTTCTTCCTCATCATCTAAGAAATCATCATCTCTTGACTGCAGGAATCGCCTTCTTGGACGGGCTTCTTCAAAATCTTCTTCCTCGTCCAGATAATCATCATCATCAAATCCGTCATCATCATTCAGTTTCATGGCATTTAAAAATTTATCTAAAACACTCATTCTGTATCTCCTATCTTCGTTATTCACCGGTTAGATCTGGTAATTTCGTTCGCCGAAAATGCCGGTTCCTACCCGCACCATCGTAGCGCCTTCCTCTATCGCAACCTCAAAGTCTCCTGTCATACCCATGCTTAAAATACACATATTTACATTATCAATGTTTTTCTCTTTGATGTCAACATATAATTTTTTTAAATTTTGGAAATAGAAACGATTGTCTTCAGGATTTTCTACAAAAGGCGCAATTGTCATTAATCCATTCACCTTAATATGTGTAAAATGCGAAACCTCACGGATAAAATCCAAGGTTTCTTCCGGCATAAGGCCGAATTTTGAGGGTTCCTTTGCAATATTTACCTCTACAAGCACGGGCATCACTATCCCATGTTTTTCCGCCTCCTGATTGATAGTTTCTGCCAGACGCACAGAATCCACGGAATGGATCAGGCATGCTTTATCAATAATGTATTTTACTTTATTACGCTGAAGATGTCCGATCATATGCCAGCGTAGATCTTTGGGCAGAAGTTCATATTTATCCCGCAATTCCTGTGGTTTATTTTCTCCAAAATCAAATACCTGCTCCGATATGATTTCCTGGATCATAGAAACCGGTTTTGTCTTACTGACGGCTATCAGCGTTACTTCGTCGGGATTTCTGCCGCTGCGTTGGCAGGCCAGACGGACACGCTTCTGAATATCATGAAGATTCTCTCTCAGCATCGGTTGTCTCCTTTCCTTCATCAGACAAGGTCATCGGCATCCACTGTAGAAGCGTCCAACACAATGTAGTCATGCGCTGCAAGACCATAGACATTATTGGGTTCCGCAATACAGAATTCTTCGTTCTCATCGATGATCGTAACTTCCCGGAAAATAGCATACCCCTTGTTAATGTTGTATACTCCCTGGATGGTTTCAATGTTGCTGTCCTGTATCTGAAACTTTTTGCTGGTGTCTATCATCTGCACATAATCGCCTTCTTTAAACAGCGAAGTATCCACAAGATAATAATTATCTTTTCTGGAGTAGACTTTTGCAGTGATACGCCGTACTACAGAGGATCCGTCCTTATTAAAAGTCTCCCGAAGCAAAGTAATTTCATCTTCCGTATCGTTGTTGGGGATAACATAGTCTTCCGGTATTTTGTAAAATATTTTTTCCGCAATGGCCGAAGTAGGTATCTTAAGTCCCGTTTTTCGGTTCATCAGCAATTCAATTTCCAGATAACGATCTGATACATAACGGATCAGGGAATTATTCAATGTAATTTTCCCAAAGTATTCTGCTCCGTTCTGGATCATTGTGAACGGTGCATTAAAAGTATTATTATCTTTTAAGAAGCGAAAACGGATGGTGGTCCGATCCTCCAGTTCCGTCGCCAGCGCAGAATCCAGGGGAAAATATAATGCCCAGTTTTCACTGGTGACCAGTTTATACAGATCATCTCCCGCTTTCACCGTGGCATTCAGACGCAGGTTTGTCTTGTGATAATTATTTTGATGAAACAGGTCGGAGGTGATATCCGTCTCTTCCAATTTCTCCATTCCGTCAATGGAGTAAACCACAAAACCGGATTCCGGAGCATTGCATTGATTTAGGATACTCACGCCGCTCTGATCCGAGCTTTGCGCCATTTGAAGCACCGTGCTTTCCATGTCTGCCTTGAAATTGTAAACATTCTGATAAGTGCTGTCATCAAAATTCAGAGTGAAAGAAGAAATCGCGCTCTTAAGTTTTGAAACATCATCGGAAGATAGTTCTATGATTTCCTGATCGAAAGAAGAATCATAATTTCCCTCATTGAGTGAACATATGGTCATACCGGAGCTGGCTTTCGCTCCTTCTCTGGCATAATAAGTCACCTTCCCGGACTGAGTAGACGAAATGATCTCCTCTGATTTCAGAGAAAGAGCCTGATAACGATAATTTCCGAAGATAGATCCCGCTGTCACCTCATAGGAAGTAATGTGCTTTGCGGTAACATAAAGAAAAATACAGATGATCATGTAAATAAATATAACACCAAACAGGATCGTGCCAATATTTATCATCGAATAACGTCTGTATTTTGCAATTTTTTTATTTGAATTTCTGCCAGCCAAATTTTCGGCCTCCTCTCCTGGATATTTTACCACGTTCCGTTTTTTATCTCAACTGTAGTTTTGCATAAAAAAAAGAAATCTGGTTAGAATAAAATTGTGATTAAGGAGGAATTATTATGAATTCAAAATTTTGGGATTACTGTTCTTTGACGCTGGTCATTATCGGCGCAGTCAACTGGGGACTGATCGGATTTTTCCGGTTTGATCTGGTGAATTTCCTGTTTGGAAATCTTTCCTGGCTATCAAGAGTCATCTACGCACTAGTGGGGATTGCCGGATTATACCTTCTCAGTATGTATGGCCGTGTAGGAGCTTTCGGGAACAGCCGCACTGATTAATCAGAAAGAAAAAGTTCCTGACATTTTCTTCAACGAATGTCAGGAACCTTTTCTTTGTGTTATCTAAGGAAACGCTGATTTAATCATCGTTTTCTTAGAAATCTCCGGTGGATCGCACGGATTTCCAAAGAAATTGCTGCTTCACAGCTGAAATCCGGCGTGGGAAACGCATTATTCAGCGTTTCCCTAAACAAACAAATTTATTTATAATTCTGCAATAATACTATCTCTCAAAGCTTCCGGCAATTGCTCTTTGGTTAACGAAATACTGATAATAAAGTTTACACCAAACTGTTTGCTGATCTTGTCCAGCTTTTCCAAAGCGACGGTAACATCTTTTCCTTCCAGACCGGCAATTTTCAAAAAACTGTCCAGATACATTTGCTCCAGATCATGATCCTGTGAAATAATACCAGAGATAAAGCCTAAAAATTCATCGCTGTTAGATACCGGGAAGCCGGTCACATCGATCAAACGGATTCTATTATTTAACTCGTACATATGCTGGCTGCTCTTGTCCAGATAAACGATATTGCCATTCACATTTTTAATTTCACTGTTAGCCTTTTCCAGTAGAATTTTTGTCTTCCCCTTACCCTTCTCGCCTATGATTAACTGTATCATTGTAATCTCCTCCTTCAGTAATTAGGATAATATTATAGATTAATTATAGACTATTTAAACGTAAAATACAACACCTAATTCTCGATCAAAGATAATATCTGATTCATTTCCGGATATAGGTTTTCCTTCGTCTCCGAATGCAAGATAATCGAAATATACGGGTTCCCGTAAATATCCTTTGACAGCAGCGCCAGACATGCCCCCGCATCCTCCGTGGTTCCGGTCTTTCCGCCGTAAATGATCACATTTTCAGGTATGGAAGATTCTCCGGTAAAATAATGGTTGGTTGATTCCCAGGTCACTGCCACAGCAGAACCATCTTCCCGGGTGTATTCTGCATAATAGTTTTTACGGCTGATAATGTCCATGAACCGGTCATACTTCATAGCCTCCTTAAAAATCAGATACATATCATAAGCTGTTGTATAATGCTGAGGGTCAGTCAGTCCGTGCGGATTGTTGAAATGGGTGCCGGTGGCGCCCAGCGCCAATGCTTCCTGATTCATCATTTCTACAAAACCGTCCACAGAACCGCCTACATGTTCGGCGATCATCATAGCTGCATCATTGCCGGATGCGATAAGCAGTCCATAGATCAGCTGTTTTAATGAAATATGATCTCCTACTTTAATGTCGCAGACAGAAGAACCATATTCTATATCCAGCGCAGTTTCCGTCACCGTGATTATATCATCCTCATTACCGTATTTTAATGCTACAAGGGCTGTCATAACTTTCGTCAGACTGGCTGGTGAACGAGGAGAAAAAATATCTTTGGCGTATACCACCTCGTGATCATTCAGATCAAATAAAGCTCCTTCGAAGGCGCTCAAATTAAGTGATGTCAGGTTGACGTCTCCATTCGTCACACAAAGATCGGATGCAAAAGAGTCTGCTGTGTCGGATAGCTGAAGTCCGCTCTGAAACCCATAGGTGCTGCTTGTCTTATCAAAGGCATATTTCAATTCAAAATCGTGGGACCTCAGTACAAAGTAATAAACCAGATATGTCATTACACAGGTAATCACAATCAGAAGCATCATGACGCAAAATAATTTTCGCTGGTGACTGCTCTCCTCTATTTCTCTTGCTTTAATCCTGGCCCACTCCCTGTCCGTATAAAACGAAGGCGAAGCAACCTCGTTTACTTGTACATTTCGCGCCACTCCAGATCTCCTCTTTCCAATGATTTCAACAGTATCTCTGCCGATGCGATGTTGGTAGCCAGAGGAATGTTATGAATATCGCACATACGGATCACCTTGGTGATGTCCGGCTCTGTTACCTTTGGAGTATCAGGATCGCGCAGAAAGATAACAAGGTCAAGCTGATTCTGTTCGATCATGGCACTCATCTGCTGCTCTCCCCCCACATGTCCGGCGAGAAATTTGTGTACCGGTAGACCGGTCGCTTTCTCAATGAGACGGCCTGTAGTCCCGGTGGCATACAGTTCATTTTTAATTAGTATTCCCCGATAAGCAATGCAGCAATTCTGCATCAGCTTTTTCTTTGCATCGTGCGATATGAATCCTATTTTCATTTAAACATTCCTCCCTTAATATTTTCGAGTCTGCAGGCCAATGTTTAATACGATCCCAAGTCCAATACAAAAGCTGACCAGTGAGGTCATTCCGTAACTGACAAAAGGAAGCGGGATCCCGGTATTGGGCATAAGCCCTGTTGCAACACAGATGTTGATAAAACTCTGAAAAACGATCAGCGCGGCCATCCCACAGCAGATCAGACTTCCTGCCAGATCCTTCGCCCTGCGTCCGATATGGATACATTCAAGGGCAATAAAAAGTTCCAGGATCACTATAAGGACACATCCAAGAAAACCAAGTTCTTCTCCGGCTACTGCGAAAATAAAATCCGTCTGCGGTTCTGCAATGAAATTACCGTTTTTAACAGAGGAAACCATATTGTTGTTCAAACCTTTGCCGTAGAGCTGGCCGGAACCAATGGCAATGATGGAATTCTGCTGCTGCCTGGCAAGATCCGGAAATTCCTCAGGGCGGAGCCAGGAAAGGATACGATTGAGCTGATACTCTGCGATCAGCGTCTGACCAGGGCGTAAAATGATACTGAAAAGAACTACCGCCACTGGAACGGTTACCAATAAGATGCCTCCAATGATCTTGTAACTTAGTCCTGCCACAAATATTATAGCACAAAAAGTCAGCGCTGTGACAATTGTTGTGGACAAATCCGGTTCTTTATAAATTAAAAACAGCGGTATTCCAAGAAGGATCAAAGAAAACAAAATCGTTTTCCAGGTGTTCAGATGGTCTTCTCGCTTGGAAAAAAAATCAGCAAAAAACAGCACCAGTATAATTTTTACAATATCGGAAGGCTGAAACCGGATACCAATGTTGATCCACCTGGTGGCGCCGCCAACATTCACTCCCAGGAACAGCACTGCCACCAGAAGCATAAGCCCGACAAGATAGTAAATCCAGGTAAAACTCAACAGCCAGGTATAGTCCAACAACGATACGATCACCATGAGTATCAGTCCCATGATCAATCCGTAAAGCTGGCGGCTCTGGGATGATTCCTGTGCACTGCCAATGATCATAATCCCCAGCACCGACAGGGCGGCTACCCAGATGATGAGGCTAAATCTATAATCCTTTAATTTGTATTGTCTTAACATATGGTACCCCTTGTTTCAACTCCTGGACAAAGTCCAGTCGTATCTCTTTTGTGTTATTCACATTCATATATCTGGAAAGTATCTCAATGATTTCTCTCTGCATATTCTGGAATTGCTGCGCAGAGCACTCCAGGTAATCGGAAGCGAGGGTCTGCTCCAGGCGTATTCTTGCAATATCGCCGGAAGTTTTTGGCTTGAGGGAACGGATTCTTTCCATATGCTCACCTCATGCTTTCTTCTTAAAAAATGAGGACAGCCGCTTTTTTATGGAAACAGGATGCTCCAGGTTCAGAAGAGGAACCGTCTCGCCATCCAACCTGCGGCAGATGTTGATATATGCCTGCCCGGAAACCGTTTCTGTACCAGCTACTGCTTCGCCATGGTTGGAAGCTACCACTATGGCTTCCTCATCGGGGATTGCCCCCAGCAGATCCGCTCCAAGGATATCGATTACATCCTCCACAGACATCATGTCTCCCCGTTTCACCATATCCATCCTTATACGGTTAATGATAAGAGCTATATTTTTTATTCCATCTGCTTCAAGAAGGCCTATAATACGATCCGCGTCACGGATGGAAGAAACTTCCGGTGTTGTAACTACGATAGCCCGGTCAGCAGCGGCGCAGGCGTTGTGAAAGCCCTGTTCTATACCTGCAGGACAGTCAAGAATTATGTAATCAAAAATCGGTTTCAGATCATCTACCAGTTTTCGCATCTGTTCCGGGGAAACTGCGGATTTGTCACGGGTCTGCGCTGCAGGCAGCAGATAAAGTGTTGGATAACGCTTGTCCTTGATCAGAGCTTGTCTTATGCGGCAGTTTCCTTCCACCACATCTACCAGGTTGTAGATAATGCGATTCTCCAGTCCCATTACCACATCCAGGTTGCGCAGCCCGATATCGGTATCGATCAGAACCACCTTTTTATTCATTCTGGCCAATCCGGTACCAATATTGGCGGTAGACGTAGTCTTTCCCACGCCGCCTTTTCCTGATGTAACGACAATTACCTCACTCATGATATCATACTTCCTCTCTGATTTCTGTCAGTTCTTCCTGCCTCATCATTCGATCCCCTCGTCGGGGGAAGTATTGATCAAATCTGAAAAGGAACTGCCGGATAGCGACTCCATCTTCAGATGTTCTTCCTTTATGTAAATAATTTTCGGATCTATCTCATATTCACCGGTATCTGTTTTTTTTGTGATGGCGCTTCGTGCTGTTTTATCAGCAATACGCACCTGACGGGGCTTCATGATCAGAGCGGCTGCAAAGCAGCGGTTGTTGCCGGAAGCGCCCGCATAGACGCTGCCCATACAGCATCCAAGGACGACAATATTCCCCTTGGAAATGACCTGAGCTCCAGGGTTGACATCCCCCAGGATGATCACACTTTTCTCCATCTCTAAGACCTGTCCGTTGGAAAGCGTACCGCGGTAAAACTGTCCGTCGTTTTCTTCATCTGCCTCCAGGGTTCGGATCACAGCTTCTTTATAGTACTCCTCTTCTTCCTTCTGTTCATCTACCAGACAGATAATTTCAAGAGGCGCATTTGCTGTAATGGCATATACCATTTGCCGCTCCTGGGCACGGGTCAGAACACGTCCGCGAAAAGTCAGCGCCATTCTGGCATTTTTAAAAAACCTGGCGGCTTCCCGGAATTTTTCTCCTACATCCTGCAGCAATTGTTCAAAGGGCATATCCGGGTCTAAGATCAGGATCAGACCATAGGCGTTGCTTTTTATAATTACCGAATTGCGATTGTTCAAGCAATGCACCTCCTCCCATATGGCAATTTTGTTATAGTTAATCTGTCCGCGTGTTGCCTGCGTCCACAATTGTGGCATGTCCGGTGATCAGGGATATTTCATCACTGGTACCGAAATAGTAAGAAATAACATCCCGGGCTATGGCGGCAGCGTTGGCAGAAGAATAACCGTTGGCTACCCGTACAGCCAGGGCCAGCTCTGGATCCTCATAAGGAGCATATCCGATAAATTCCGCATGATTCGGCTTGTCCGTAGACTCCTGCGCTGTACCGGTCTTGCCGGCAACAGCTACTCCATTGTAGTTCTGGAACACCTTATGGGACTGAACCACACCCCGCATGCCCGTATGGATGGCATTCCACAGGCTTTCCGGCAGATCGACACTGCTATGTATGTTAGATTCATTGGAATCAATCGTATTACCATTGGAATCCGTCACGCGGTCGATCAGTGTCAGATCATAGCAGGTTCCGCTGTTGGCGATGGTAGAGACATATCTTGCCAGCTGCGTCACCGTGTAGGCGTTATTACTCTGGCCCATTGCCATACGGACAGCATCGTAGGTTGCCGGGTGCGGGGATGTTTCGGGAACTTCCACACCAGATTTGGCATCCAGTCCATACATGGAAACATATTTCATCAATGTATTGACACCTGTGTCATCATCATAAGTTCCACTGACCATACTCAGCCTGAAGCCAATGGTATTAAAATAATAGTTGCAGGAATCTTTAATGGCGGTGGACAGAGTCTCCGAACCGTGAATACCGCCTTCGTTGTAGATCCAGCAGTTGATGGGACGATCCGGATCCGCGTCCTTGAACTGACCACTGCAGTAAATCCCCTCTTCCACAGATACCTGACTTTCCATAACCCCCGCAGTCGCTGTAACAATTTTGAATGTGGAACCGGGAGCCAGGATTTCCTGGGTAGCTCTGCTGTAAAACGGAGAAGACAGATCAATGGAAAGCTTATAGAAGTAGTCCGTATCCATCTCATTCACCAGTCGGTTATTGTCATAGCCCGGATAAGTAACACAAGCTTTCACATCCCCGGTTCTCGGATCTGTGATCACTATCGCACCGGAACAGGGATTTAAGGCCAACTGGGCGGGAGTAATCTCCAGATCATATATTTTTTGCATGATAAAGGAGAATGCGCTGAGGGAACCATCGGATAGCGCGTCATAATCGGCTTCATTCATATCCAGTACTCCCTGGTCGAACAGGAGCAGACACACCTGCGCTCCGGACAGACTCTTCTCTTTTAACATGTAGCGGAACACTCTTTTACAAAAATTAGTATCATTGGAAAGATACTCCGCAATATAATCAGCAAGGACTGTATAGACTTCGTCTGCATCCAGATAGGCCGAATTCTCAGTAATGCCGTTGATGTCAATCCAGTTTTTTGAAATAGCATAAGTTAAAAATTCCTGAAGGCTGATCGTCTCCTCTTCGCTCCATGTCTGCCATGTCAGGTCAGTCTCGTCTATGGCATCCGGATTGAGGATGCCGGTCTCTGTAAGCATGGTGTTTACAATGTAGGACTGATATACCTGCATCTCTTCCGTCAGATCCCTGTATGGGGTGGGATCTGATGTGATAAGCTGCTCTTTGATCTCATTGAAGATGGAGGCCGCTTTTGTCAGAAACGCCTGATATACACGTTTTTCGTTTTCGGACGCATTCTTCGAGGACAGATGATTTACGTCCAGCACATTATTTTCAAACAGCGAAAAATACACATCATAAACCGGAATCCTGACTTCATCCGCAGAAGTGATCCACTCCGTGACAATGGATTCTGTGTCAATGACATTGCTGTAAACAATTCCCGCTATGTACTGCTCCAGAATGTGATAAGCTACTTTCTGAAGATTGCTGTCCAGTGTCAGATACAGGGAATTTCCAGCCTGGGGTTCCACCCGTGATTCTACGCTCAGAGTACGTCCCATATTGTCTACATAGAGCGTTTCCGATCCTTTATCTCCCTGAAGAGAAGTTTCCATTACCTTCTCCAATCCTACTTTTCCAACGATATCTCCGGAAGCGTAAGAAGCATCTTCTTTTTTCAGCTCCTCCAACTCTTCCGCAGAGACCTTTCCGGTGTAACCGATGATAGGGGCAAAATACTCTGCGTCATTGTACACTCTGACATAATCTTCTACTACATCGATTCCGGAAAGATCTGCAGCATTTTCCAGCAGCTGGGAAACGGTTTTATCGCAGACATCTTTTGCGATGGTGATGGAATTGTAACGCTGATAGCTGTTGGCCGCCAGTTCACTTCGCAGATAAACAAGCTGAAGGATCTCCTTTGCACTGTAGGATTCCGGTATCCCAAATTGTTTGCGCTCTGCGTCCGTGGTCTTCTCATCCAAAATACCGTAATACCGTGTGCCGCACAGCAGCTTTACCATATCATTGGCGGATATGTTTTTTTCTTCATCGGTTAGCGCGCTGCTCTTCAGATCCTCCGAAGGCGCATCTATATAGATCTTTCCGAAAATATCCGCCTTGAAACGGCTGAGAGTAAACCCGGTGCAGGTATATTCATAACTGCCGTTTTCCGACAGGCGGACTTTAAAGTCATCTACTACAGTATCCCCGTGACCTTCGATGATCTGAATCGCCCGGTAAAGAATACTGTTCAGTGCCAGATTTCTGATGTGATTACTATCATAGGAACCGTTATCTTCAAAAGTCACAGAATAGGCCAGACGATTATAAGCAAGCAGTTGTCCGTTACAGTCAAAGATTTCGCCACGGGCACTGCCAAGAACTCTCTCTTTTTTTATGGACAGGGCAAAGTTTGTCAGATAATCCTCTCCATTAACGATCTGCAGTGTAAAAAGCCGATAAATCAGAACGGAGGAAAGGATTGCCAACACTGCGGTCAATATAACAATTCGAGATTTTGCTCCCCTTGATAAAGAACTTTTTGTATTTTTAAACAAGACGGTCAATACTCCTTTTATCTGTTATAGATAGTCTCTGGTTCAGATGATATAGCAGCCGGTAGGTCAGAATGGTCAGGATAACCGTGTATAATGCCTCCGGAATGATGATCCTTCGAAGATAGAAGAAAAAATGGATCCTTCCACGAAGAAGAAAGGTGGAAATATAGCAAACAACTCCGTAAATCAAGTCTGCCGCTGAGACCAGCAGAAGGGGTGTCTTAATATCATCATCATAGAAAATCCGATAGAAATGTCCCGTCAGATACCCGATCCACATGTAGATAAGCGCATGGAAACCCAGCGTGTCAAAAGAAAAAAGATCGCAGCACAGCCCTGAAAACAAACCTGTTATCATTCCGCTTTTTTTTCCTCTCATCAAACCGAAGGACACTGTGATGATGAGCAGCAAATTCGGTTTGACCGAAGCAATCTCGATCCACCGGAAGAGACCGCACTGCAGCAGCGTGCAGACCACGATCAAAACTGTCATAGCTATTTTACGCCTCATGAGCGGTCACTCTCCTTTTCCTCCCATCATTCCGATCTTGGTGCGGTCAGGATATTGGGATCTTCTGACTCGTCCTCTGTGTCATTTCCGGAATTCTTACTGTCATTCAGATCATTTATGATCTCATCTTTTTCATTTGCGTCTTCCGGACTTGCGACATAGTCTTTCAACTCCAAGATCACCAGCACTTCCTGAAGATGCCTGAAATCTACTACCGGAGTTATTTGACCGGATTTTGTAAGATTATTGGCGTCATTGTTCAGCTCACAAATGTAACCGATCAGTATACCCGGAAGATACTTTTCACTTATGTTTGATGTGACCACCTTATCTCCCACATGGACCTTATTATTTTCGTCCGTTAGTTTGACGAGACTGAGCGTTCCCTCATCGATCAGTTGGAGATTTCCCGCGATAATGCAGGTGTCAGATGAAGTGGCGACCATGGCGCTGACATTGCTGTTATCATCAATAATGGAGCGCACTGTTGCCCAGTTTGGACCAACCTCTGTAACGATTCCCACCAGTCCGCTTCCGGCAATAACATTTGCATCAACTTTTATCCCATCATTGGCTCCCTTGTCAATCGTAAAGCGATTGAACCAGTTGCCGCTGTCCTTGGAGATCACCCTGGCGCCTACCTTCTCGTAATCACTGTACTGCTCGCTCAATTCCAAAAGCTGTCTCAGTCTGGACAATTCTTCCTTTTCTAAAACCAGCTGGCTGTTTTCCGCTGTCAGCGTATCCACTTTTTCCTGAAGAGCGGCGTTCTCCTCCCGCAGAGAGGCGGCATCAGAAAAATTAACAGTGAGGCTGGAAATCCAGCTTCCAATCCCGTTCATCCCTTTCTGGATCGGTGTGACCAGAATACCGGTCGCCCCTCTCACCGGACTAATGACAGATTCCTTCAAAAAGGAAACGGCGATCAGCGCAATGCAAAATATACTGAGCAGAGTAAGCCAAACCCTGCCTGATTGCTTATCGTTATTTTTTCTTCTCATAGGTATCCTGCCTTTGCGTTAAAGTCTTGGGGCGCGGGTCAGCCCTCTCAGTTCTTTGTTATTTATGATTTCTACCAGCCCTCGAACGGTGCTGTTTTTTGGATCCTGTATGTGGTAGATAGGAAGTCCTATCTCCTTTTGCATATAGATGGGAAGATTAAGCAGCATGGATACGCCCCCTGTCAGAAAGATCCCTTCATTTGCAATATCCGTCATGATCTGCGGAGGCGTTCTTCCATAAACGGATTTTATGTTCTCCACCATGGAATCTATTGTATCAATAATTGCCACACTGACCGCCAGGGACGGAATCATATCAGATTTGGGCAGCCCTGAAAGCGTATGTATACCAAACACTTTCTGTTCCAGCCTTGGACCGTTGATCATGAAAGCAAGATTGTTTTTCAGGCGTTCCGCTGTCTTCATACCGATATTTATATTAAATTTTCGGCGGATCATAGTGCAGATGTCCGCGTCAAGCTTCTTCCCCCCGGTTTTTAATGTCTGACCCAATATTACATTTCCATTGGCCACAACAGAAATTTCTGTGGTATCAGCCCCCACATTGACGATCATGTGTCCTGTGGGAGAAAGCACCGGCAAGCCTATGCTTACCGCATCTGCGATACCTTTATCTACAAGACGTATTTTGCTTGCGTTTATGCTGCCGCTGAGTACATTAAAGAAAGCCCTTTGTTCCACCGGCGTAACGTTACTTGGAACCGCCATACAGATGTCAGAGCTTGTCTGTGCAAAAGAGGTGAATTTTTTCAGTGTATGTGAAAGAACCAGTTCCATGTTAGCGGCACTGGCTATAACTCCGTTTATCATAGGGCAGGAAACCTCTACGTTAACCGGATTTTTTTCGTACATTTCATATGCGGCATCGCCTATGGCGATCACTTCCGTCTCATTGCGGACAGCAATCATGTTCTTGCTGTCCATAAATTTTTTACCGCTTTTATCCCGTATCTTAATCGTATCTGTGCCTAAATCTACTCCACAAATATTCTGAAACAGCATATAAAAATATCCCCTTATTCAGCTGTCAGAGCAGTTCACAGCGTTTGAAACTGACAGCTTGATGATCCCCAATGATAATATGATCCAGCAGTTCGATCCCAAGAAGCTCCCCGCCTTGCTTCACCCGCTGCGTAAGGATAAGATCCTCATCACTGGGCTGCGGATTCCCGCTGGGATGATTATGTAAAAGAATAATGGAAACCGCAAGGTGACGGAGCGCGCACAAATAAATCTCGCGAGGCGAGATCATGGTAGCGTTCACCGTTCCCTTTGAGATCACTTCCTCCCCCAGAAGCTTTCCCTTGCTGTTTAACATGATCAAAAGGAGCTTTTCCTGCTCCTCGTGCCTGAAGTCTTCCATGTAATAACCGGCCACACTCTCCGGGTCGGTAAAGCTCAGGCTTTTGCCTGCCTGTTCTTTCGCCATCCTTCTGGACAGCTCTGCAATACATTTCAATTGTATGGCTTTTACCCTGCCTATTCCTTTCATTTTCATCAATTCTGAAACAGAAAGGTGATAGATCCCCAGAAGGCCGGCTCCGCCGGATTGTGACAATATTTTTCTAGACAATTCAAGAGCAGGTTCACCTCTGGAACCTGTCCTTAAAATCACGGACAGCAATTCTGCATCAGTCAGACAATGCGCGCCCGATGTCCAGCACTTTTCGTAAGGCATTTCCTGCTTTGGAAGATGTTTCATAGTCGTTGTATTTTGTACATCCAAATGAATTTACCTTAACGCCCTCTCGCACAGGACTATTATTTCATCATTTGTGCAGAAAGTCAATGCTAAATTTGGAGGCAATGACTTCCGCCACCCGGATACCGTCCAAAGCCGCTGAGGTGATCCCCCCGGCATATCCGGCTCCCTCACCGCATGGATAAACACCGGAAAAGCTGCATTCCAAGGTATCTCCCCGCAGAATCCTTACCGGAGATGACGTGCGGCTTTCCACACCGGAAAGCAGGACATCATCATCAGAAAATCCTGTGATCTGTCGTCCAAACGCCTCCATTCCCTCCTCAATAGAACGACTGATCCTTTCCGGGAAAATACAGCGCACGTTAGCAGGTGTGTACGCGCCTTTCATCTGAGGAGTGATATTTCCCAGACGCACAGAAGAAGTATTACTGCGAAAATCCAAGAAGCGCTGTACCGGAATTTTCCCTTTGCCGATCTCAAAAGCTCTTCGTTCCAGTTTCTCCTGAAAGTTCAGACCGTCCAAAGGCTTTTCTCCTCCGAAATCCTTTGGCGAAACAGTTACCACAATAGCACTGTTGGCGTTTTCCCCGTTCCGGGCATGGTAGCTCATTCCATTTATTGCCAGCAGGCCGGGCCGGGAGGAAGCATTTACCACATAACCTCCGGGACACATACAAAAGGAATATACGCCTCCGCCATTTTTCAGCTTGTGGGTAAGCTTGTATGGCGCTGCGGGCATTTCATAAGGGCAGTTATCTCCGTACATAGAATCATTGATCCATTTTTGCGGATGCTCTACCCGTACCCCCACAGCAAAGGATTTTGCGTTCATTTCAAAATTACGGTCATAGAGCATTTGAAACGTATCCCGGGCGCTGTGTCCGATGGCAAGAACCAGAATCTGCGTTAGCAATTCTATATCTTGTGCCTGTGAGTTACCCACACACAAGTCGCCTTTTGGCAAATCCTGTATTTGATTTTTTGAAATGCGCAATATATAGTGTCCATCTAACTTTTTCTCAATGTCTGTCAGCTGATGTTCAAAAAGCACTTGTCCGCCGAGAGAAATAATCTCCTCTCTTATGGTTCGAACTACATCCGTAAGTACGTCCGTGCCGATGTGAGGTTTATAGCTGTACAGGATAGACGGATCTGCCCCGGCTTCGACAAAAGTTTTCAGAACAAACCGAATTCTTCCCTTTGGATCTTTTACGGATGTATTTAGTTTCCCGTCGGAAAAAGTGCCGGCGCCCCCTTCTCCGAACTGAACATTAGAATTAGGGTTCAGTTCTCCCGTGTCCCAGAAATGTTCCACACTCTTTTGGCGCTTCTGAACTTCTTCTCCCCGTTCCAGCAAAATAGGACGAAAGCCTGCCCTTGCCAGCATCAGTCCACAGAACAGACCGGCAGGTCCGGTACCAACTATCACAGGCGGTAAGTCCAATTTTTCCTTTCCATTGGATGGAAAATGATACTCTATTTTAGTAACTCTGCTAATTTTGTTTTTACTCCTCTGTCTTAAAATTTGATTTTCATGGCTGCATTTTACATCTACCGTATAAACATAATAAATATCCGGCTTTTTTCTGGCATCAACAGACTGGCGGATGATTTCATAGGAAAACGGCTGCGAGTCACGCAGCCGCAGGCTTTTTCGTATCGCGTTTTCTAAATCTTTTTCGGCGTGATCCGGCCGCAGTTTTAACTGTTCTATTCTAAGCATAGATTTTTCTCCGTTTTCTGTATTGATTGCACTCATTCTGTGCTTTCCCGAAATCGTATTTCGTTTTCCTTTGATGGGTCTGCGCTCTTTCTGGCAGCATGAGTTCCTGCCACATAACCGCTGGACCAGGCCCATTGCAGGTTGTATCCGCCGCAGGGACCGTCTATATCCAGGATCTCTCCCGCCATGGAAAGTCCAGGGCATATTTTTGAATTTAATGTCTCTGCTTCTACCTCCTCCAGGGCTACCCCGCCAGTACATACCTGGCACTGTTCAAAATCCCTGGTCCCATGGATGGGAAGCACAAGATTTTTGATCACATAAGCAAGGCTTGACAGCTGTTTTTCTGTGATATTTCCAGCCTTCATAGAAGATTTCATCCTCATCTGCTCCAACACAGCGCTCATCAGTTTTGCAGGGAGAAGACCGGAAAATGCCTGACCTGCCGTTTCCTCGCTGTAACGCTCTGTCAATTTTCCCAAAATAGACCGCAATTCTACAGATGGTATTTCCGGCAGAAAATCCAGGATCACTCTGACTTTATTACCGTTATGCAGCGCCCGGGAAGCAAAACG
>CADCMM010000010.1 GCA_902802515.1 uncultured Lachnospiraceae bacterium | reverse complement strand
AAAAAGTCGAGGGTTTTGAACACTTTTGTATAGCATTCATAACCCTCGATAACTATTGAGGTATTCTGTGTCTCAATTATTCTTCATGAAACAACCCTGATTTGCTGTTGCTTTTCCCAAAAATTCATAAAGAATACTCTTGACAATTGGATTGGGCAGTGCTACTATTTCAATGCACTTAATCATATCGGAATGATATGAAATAAGAGGTTTGAAAGAGGTAAGATCACGATGGGTTTAAAAGAGCAGACCATTGCAGTGGAACCGGAGCTGATTGAACTGAGAAGATATTTTCATCGGCACGCGGAGCGTTCCTGGGAAGAAAAACAGACGCAGCAGAAAATAAAAGAATATCTGGACGCGGAGGGGATTCCTTATATAGAGGTCTGCCGCACCGGCGTGGTTGCTACGATCAAAGGACCGCATTCCTCCAAACATACGATTGGAATACGGGCAGACATGGATGCGCTTCCGGTGACCGAAGAGACCGGATGTGATTATGCATCCGAGAATCCGTGTGTTATGCACGCCTGCGGACATGACGCCCATGTAGCGGTTCTTTTAGCAACGGCGAAGCTGTTGAATGAGCAAAAAGAAAATCTGAAAGTCACTGTCCGGCTGATCTTTCAGCCGGCGGAAGAGTCCATTGAGGACAGCGGTGCATATTATATGAAAACAGTTTCCGAAGTCTTGGAATGTGATCGGCTCATTGGACTTCACATTTGGGGAAGCCTGGAAGCCGGATACGCTTCTCTGGTGGAAGGTCCGATCATGGCCAGTGCGGATACCTTTGATATTGAAATTGTGGGGAGAGGCGGGCACGGCGCTCATCCGGAACTGGCCATCGACCCCATTGCAGCCGGAGTAGCGTTGTGTGGTGAATTTCAGAGAATTATTGCCAGAGAAATTGGCGGTCTGGAACCTGCGGTGATCTCAGTTACTTCTTTTAACGCAGGAACCACTTCCAATGTTATTCCGGAAAAGGCGCATCTGTCAGGAACGGCGAGGGCATTTTCTGAGGACACCCGAAGACAATTCCCGGAGGCGATGGAAAGGGTGGCGAAAGGAATTGCTGCGGCAACCCGCACAGATATTTCTGTAGATTATCACTGGGGACCGCCGGTGACGATCAATGATCCAGAGGTAACTGCTACCGGAAGGAAGGCTGCCAACGCTGTATTTGGAGCAGATCACCTGATCACGCTTCCTCCACAGATGGGTGGAGAGGATTTTGCTAAATATACAAACCGAAAGGCATTTTTGATGCTGGGAGGAGGAAATAAAGATCCGAAATTGCGCTTTAACCAGCATAATCCCCGGTTTAACATTGATGAATCGGCGCTGAAACTGGGGGTGGAATATTTTCTGCGTTATATAGAAGAGTGGGAAGAGGAGATTGACCATGAGCTTGATCCGTCTGGAACATTTGACAAAAATATTTGATGGGAAAAATAAAGTTGAGGCATTGAATGATGTCTCTCTGGAGATTGAAGAGGGAGATATATATGGTATCATCGGATATTCCGGCGCGGGAAAATCTACCCTGGTAAGGATGATCAATGCGCTGGAGGTACCTACCTCGGGAAAGGTGTTTGTGGAGGATCAGTGCCTTGGCGATCTGTCGGATAAGGAACTGAGGACTACCAGAAAGAAGATCGGCATGATTTTCCAGCAGTTTAATCTGCTCAATTCCAAGACAATCTATAATAATGTTGCTATTCCACTGAAACTGAATGGCGTTGGCAAGGCGGATATAGACAAACGGGTGGATGAACTTCTCACTTTTGTAGGCCTGGCGGATCGGAAAAACGCATATCCGGATCAGCTCTCCGGCGGGCAGAAACAGCGGGTAGGCATTGCCAGAGCCCTGGCGAACAATCCTTCTATCCTGCTGTGCGATGAGGCCACTTCCGCGCTGGATCCGAAGACCACGGAGTCTATTCTGGATCTGCTGAAAGAAATTAATGAGAAGCTGAATGTGACCATCATTGTCATCACCCACGAAATGAATGTGATCCGTCACATCTGCAATAAAGTGGCGGTGATGGATTACGGTAAAGTGGTGGAAAACGGATCTGTGATCGATGTGTTTACGAATCCTCAGACCAAAATTGCCAGGGAGTTTGTGGGCAATCTGATCCATGATGAGGTTCCGGCTCCTCTGGTTCCCGGTATCAGGGCCATGACAGAGAACTATAAAATTCTCCGCATCAAGATGAAAAATACAGAGCATACCGAGCCGCTGCTGTGGGAACTGAATACGAAATTTGAAGTGAAGACAAATCTTCTCTATTGTACCATCAGTATCATCGAGGGCATTGTGATCGGCATCATGCTGGTTTTGTTTGCGGGAACCGATGACGAGATCCGAAAATGTGAAGAATATATTTTAAAATGCGGGGAGCAGTACGAGGAGGTGGAATTGTAATGGCGCAGCAGTTAGAAGCGTTTCTGGGAATACCGCTGGAGAAAGTCATTAAATCGGCGGGAGAGACTCTGTATATGGTAGGATGGTCCCTGATCATCGGAGCCGTCATTGGGTTTGTGCTGGCTGTGTTCTTGTGGATGACCCGCAAGGATGGTCTGAAAAGAAATGACATTCTATACACGATTTTGAATGCCATTATCAATATCATCCGTTCCACGCCGTTTATTATACTGATGGTGTGTGTGATGCCTTTTACGAAAGCGATCGTGGGTACCCGTATCGGGACAAAGGCGGCGTTGGTACCGCTGGTGATCTACATTGCGCCTTATTTTTCCCGGCTGATCGAAAATGCGCTGCTGGGAGTGGACGAGGGGATCATCGAGGCGGCGAAATCCATGGGAGCTACCACGTTTCAGATCGTGATCAAATTTGTATTTCCTGAGGCGTTCGCATCCATGATCTTAGGAATCACCACGGGAACCATCGGTCTGATCGGAGCAACAGCTATGGCCGGATACATCGGCGGAGGCGGCGTTGGCAATCTGGCGCTGACCTATGGCTATCAGACGTTTAACACAAACCTGATGGTGTTTACTGTGGTTATTCTGATCGTTTTGGTGTGGATCGTGCAGGCCATCGGCAATGGTCTGGCGAGAAAGAGAAGAGTGCATTCCTGAAATCTTTGTGAGAATGTAACTATTCGAAACCGGGTTTTATGGGAATAGAATAGATACAGATATAAAATTATAAAAAGTAATTAGAAAAGAGGAGGACTAATTATGAAAAAGAACATTACCATCGCACTTGCAACTTTGTTTGCGGCATCCCTGATGACCGGCAGCGTATTTGCTGAGGAGACCACGGAAGCTTCTACAGAAGTTTCAGCTGCAGTTGTGGATACTTCCAACGTAGGAGTGGAGGGGACCGCAGATCCGGATCACACCACCATCACTTTCTCCAAATCCTGGGGACCGTACTCTGTTCTGTTTGAAGAGCAGATCGCTCCGCTGCTGGAGGCACAGGGGTATACCGTAGAGGGACTGGATTTTGCAGATCTGCAGTCTGCGGACATTGCTGTTTTGGACGGCGAAGCAGATGTTAATGTGGAGCAGCATACCGCTTACGCAAACAATTTCAATGAAGCTCAGAGTGGTGACCTGGTTCCCATCAGCCCGATCCCAACGGTTCCGGCAGGTATTTTTTCCGCAAACCATGAATCTCTGGATGAGATCGAGGATGGAGCTGTGGTAGCGGTTCCGGATGATGCTGCTAATACCGCGAGAGCTTATGCTCTTTTGCAGAAAGCTGGTTGGATCACTCTGGATCCTGAGAAAGATCTGTCCACCGTTACCCAGGCTGACATCATCGAAAATCCCTATAACATTGAGTTCCTGGAGATTACTTCTGTTAATATCCCCACCACATTGGATGATTTTGACTATGCAGTAATTACCGGTTCTATTGTTTACAACGCAAACATGGATCCGTCCACCGCGCTTTTACAAGAGGACATTTTGCCCCATCTGCTGCTGCAGGTAGTAGTAAAGGAAGAGAATACTGACGCTCAGTGGGCGCAGGATATCGTAGCTGCTTATCATTCTCAGCAGCTGAAAGACTACATGGATGAGACGAACAATGGGAACGGACTGTGGTTCGTTCCGGAAGAACTGTTCGCAGGTCTGGAGTAATTTATAATAAAAAGTCAGGGCTGTCGCACAAAGCATTTTAATTGCATAAATATAGTTTTCTGAAGATCGCTTTCGCTGCCCATCAAGCCAGGAAGTACCAACGAGGAGGCATCCTGACACGCAGTGTCATTGGAATGATGCCGACGACCTGTCAGGTGCGCGAAGCGCGCGTGACGATACAAAATCATGATGAGGCTCTCAGAAAATTATATTTACGCAAAATATGCGTTTGTACGGCAGCCCTTATTTTAGTTGTCTTATCAAGAAAAATGAGATATTATCTATAGATAAGAAAACAGCTGGACTGGAAGGAGCGAATAGTCATGGGAATGACAAACAGCCTTGAACACGCAAGAAAGATATTGGAGATGGGGGGATATACCTGTGTTCTTTGCAAAGGAGACAAAACGTATTTTAGCAATGAACACGGAGTAAAGCCTTTGCTTACCTGGATCCATGAGAAGACCATCGAACAAGGATGCTGTGCTGCGGATCAGATAGTGGGGAAAGCGGCAGCGTTCCTTTATATTAAACTGGGAATCACGGAATTATACGCAAAAGTGATCAGTGAGCAGGCAATACCGATTCTCGAAGAATATGGGATCTTGTTCGCCTATGATCAGATGGTTGCCTTCATCATGAACAGAAAGGGAGATGATATGTGCCCCATGGAGAAAACAGTGGTGGGAATCGCGGATCCGGAGAGCGCGGTGCGCGCGCTGACGGAAAAAGTCAAAGAGCTAAGTGCGAGAATGTCATAAGTTCGGAACTGAGGAAACGCAGGTATTCATCTGCTGAAAATGGTTTGTGGAGCGAGCAGAAGTCGGGAACCTACTCCTGCTCGCACGGCTATATCAGAAGGAAATCCAGCCCCCGTCTACAGGGAGAACAGTTCCATTTATATAAGAGGAATCATCGCTGGCGAGAAACAGCGCTGCTTTTGCAATGTCCATTGCTTCGCCTATCTCCGGAGAGAGTGCCAACACGCCCTGGATTCGGTTGTAACCATCCATGTTTGGTATTCCCATAGCAGAGCCTATTTCGGTTTTTATGCTCCCGGGAGCAATGACATTGCATCGGATCCCTTCTTTTTTATACATAAAAGCGGTGTTTTTACTCATAGCATTGAGTGCTGCTTTACTTGCACCGTAGACCGGACCAGCAGCCTGATGAATTGAGCCGATAGAAGAAACATTGATAATATTTCCACCGTTTCCTTGGGATAAGAATACCTGGCAAGCTTTTCTCATCGCAGCGAAAGGTCCATATACATTTACCGAAAATACAAAATCGTATTTTTCATCAGTTGCCTGAGCAATAGGAGCCATATCATCCATGACACCTGCATTGTTTACCAAAACATCCAATTTGCCGAATTCTTTGACAGCAAGATCGATCATTTCTTCTACATTATCGCGTTGTGACACATCACCTGAAAACGCGATTACTCGGCCCGGAGCATCAGATAGACTTGTTGCCAGCGCGTCAAGCCGTTCTTTGCGTCTGGCGACAGCTATTACAGATGCTCCTTCTTTGACAAACAGTTCTACGATTGCTTTGCCCATACCAGAAGAAGCGCCAGTTACCACTACGGATTTGTTTTTCAGTTTCATAAGCTTAAACCCTCCATTTTATGATTGTGATACACGGTATCTGCGTATTTATAATGTACCATATTGATGAGGAAAATCAAAGATAAAATGGAGGATTTAATTGTCTTTTTCTTTACATGCATAGTATAATGCTTGCGAATATAGGAACGGAAAGGTATAAAAATGGTATATTATTCATGAATGAGACTTGCATCAGGATGGCTGCGGTGGAGGATACACAGCGTATCTTGGAGATATATGAGTACTATGTGCGAAACACTGCCATCACATTTGAATATACGGTGCCGACGGCGGAAGAGTTTCGTCAGAGAATAGAAAATACCTTGAAGAAGTATCCTTATCTGGTGGCAGTCCGGGATGAGAGGATTGTGGGATATGCTTATGCAGGAGCATTTCATCCAAGAGCAGCTTACGCATGGTGCGCGGAGCTGACGATCTATCTGGATCATACAGCCGTGAAGGGCGGGATCGGAGGAAAACTGTACGATGCTCTGGAGCGGGCACTCAGAGAGATGGGGATAAAAAATCTGTACGCCTGCATTGGTGATCCGCAGGTGGAGGATGAATATCTGACCAAAAACAGTGAACAGTTCCATGCGCATCTGGGGTTTACCAAGATAGGAGAGTTTCACAAATGCGGTTACAAATTTGGGCGTTGGTATAACATGATCTGGATGGAGAAGATCATCGGAGAGCATGAAGAACAAACCGCAAAAGTCAGGAGTTTTTCAGAAATTAAAGGAGATAAAATATGATCTGCCGTGAAGATATGCTGGAACTGACCAGAAGGATGACGGTAAAGAGAAATTGCTTTACCCGGGTTGCCGGGGCTTATTTTGATGACGAGGGATATGTGGACGGCACATTTAACATCCATTACCTGAAACTTCCGGTCGGTGAGCAGGCGCATAATCTGACGCTGGCCAAGGCAGTACCTTTTTCTGCCACCAATGAGAAGCTGCGGGAACATCCTTTCCCCGGAAAGTCAGGTCAGTCCCGGGAAATCTGGAAACTGCTGACAGTGTTGAATTCCTGCGGATTGAAGAATGACGCCATGCTGGAGGTATTTTACGAACTGCTGGGGCCTCACAGTGCTTTTCCGGGCGGACGGGCATTTTTCCTTTTCCATGGAAGCTACGATGTTCCACTGAAGGCGGCGGACAAAAAGCAGCTCTATGAATCAGAAGAGGTCTACGATTTCCTCATTGGAGTGCTTTGCCCTCTGTCAGGAGAATATGAGCCGGATAAACCGGAATGGGGCTTTCTATTTCCGGCATTTACGGATCGCAGCAGCGATCCGGAGCATATTGCCATCTTTGAGGCAGACCCATTACATCCCCACACAGACATTGTGAGGGAAGTGCTGGGGTTACAACCGGGAAAATAATTTGAAACAAAAAAGGAATAGCCTGTTTGGCTGGTTCACAGATTTCGGAATGTGGCTGGTGTCATATCTTCCGGCGCCTTGCTATCCGGTTCGCCTTGTTATGGTAGCCGTAGGTATTATCGTTCTCGGATTTGGAATATCTCTCGCAGTCATCGCGAATGTGATCATGAATTCCGGGGAAGCCTTTGTGAAAGCCATGGCTGATACAATACATAAGGAATTCGGAAATGTGAAGATCGCATTTGATATATTCTGCGTTGTTTTGGCATTGCTGCTTTCTCTGCTGTTTTTTGATTTTACGGTAGTTGGAGTGAGAGAGGGAACTATCCTTTCTGCACTGTTTACCGGAGTGACGGTGAAATTTTTCACCCGGAGATGGAAAGAACCTTTGGAGGGGATTTTATTTTCTGATCCTCTCTGACACTGTGAGAAATGCACAAGTTTGATCGTATTTTCTTAGAATATTTGTCAATTTACAACTAATATATTCGCCAATATACTATATAATATAGTGAAAACGATTACAGATACATGACTGTAACCAGGAATGGGAGGGATGATATGATCAGACTTGCGGGAAAGTCAGTTTACAAAGGAATTGCCATGGGCCCCATTGTTGTGATGAAAAAGAATGAGTCTCAAGTCAAACGGATGAAAGTGGAGGATATACAAGCAGAACTGGCGCGTCTGCAGACAGGCATTGAGGCATCACAGGCTCAGTTGGGAAAACTTTACGAAAAAGCGCTGAAAGAAGTTGGGGAAGCCAGTGCAGCAATCTTTGAAGTCCATCAAATGATGCTGGAAGATGAAGATTATGTGGAAGCCATCACTGCCATGATCAGTGACGAGAGTGTCAATGCAGAATATGCGGTTGCCCAGACCGGTGATAACTTTGCGGAAATGTTTGCCAGTATGGATGATGAGTATATGAAAGCCAGAGCGGCTGACGTAAAGGATATTTCTAACCGGCTAATTCAGAACCTGATGGGTACAGCAGAAATTGACTTTAGTGAGATTGAGCCCTCCATTATCTGTGCGGAGGATCTTACACCCAGCGAAACGGTTCAGATGGACAAGGAGAAAATTCTTGGGTTTGTGACCATTCACGGTTCCGCCAACTCACATACATCTATTCTGGCCAGAATGATGAATATCCCTGCACTCATTGGTGTTCCCATGGATCTGGAGAAACTGGAAAATGGTACGAAAGCCATTGTGGACGGTATGACAGGCGAGGTTATTTTTGAACCCACCGGCATGGTGAGCCAGGATGCGCAGAAGAAAATTGCCCAGGAACAGGAAAAATTGCGTTTGCTGCAGGAATTGAAGGGCAAAGATAATGTGACAAAGAGTGGGAGACATATTAATGTCTATGCAAATATCGGCGGAGTAAAGGATGTATCCTATGTCCTTGACAATGATGCCGGGGGTATTGGGTTGTTCCGCAGCGAATTCCTTTACCTCGGACGGGATGATTTCCCTACAGAAGAGGAACAGTTCCAGGCATACAAGACCGTACTCCAGACGATGGGGAAAAAGAAAGTAATTATTCGTACGTTGGATATCGGGGCAGATAAGAAAGTGGACTATTTTAATCTGGGAGAAGAGGAGAATCCGGCATTAGGTTACCGTGCCATCCGTATCTGCCTGAAGCAGCCTGATATTTTCAAAACACAGCTTCGCGCGCTGCTTCGCGCTTCCAATCACGGAAACTTGTCCATCATGTATCCCATGATCATCTCTGTAGATGAAGTAAAGAAAATTTACGAAATCGTCAATGAAGTGGCAGCGGAACTGGATGAAGAGGGTATCCCGTACAAAATTCCGGAGCAGGGTATCATGATCGAAACCCCGGCATCCGTCATGGTCAGCGATGAACTGGCACAGTTGGTCGACTTCTTTAGTATCGGATCCAATGATCTTACACAGTATACTCTTGCAATTGACCGGCAGAATGAGAGACTTAGCGATTTCTGTGATACGCATCATCCCGCGATCCTGCGGATGATACAAATGGTAATTGATAATGCGCATAAGTATGGAAAATGGGCTGGTATCTGCGGCGAGTTGGGCGGAGACCTGGAATTGACAGAGACTTTCGTGAAAATGGGAATTGACGAACTGAGCGTATCCCCATCCACGATCCTGCCGCTCCGCAAGAAAATACGAGAGACGGAATAAAACCTAAATGGGTGGTTTGTGACTTAGAATGGAGGAAAAGGTATGGCATTAGATTATAGAAAATGCGCGGAAGAGATTTTCAGCTACCTTGGCGGCAAGGAGAATATTGTAAGCGCGGCTCACTGTGCCACCAGACTTCGGCTGGTCATTGCTGACAACAGCAAGATCAATAAGAAGGCGCTGGAAGAGGTGGAGGGCGTTAAAGGGATGTTTGAGTCCAATGGTCAGCTTCAGCTGATCATCGGAACCGGAACGGTGAACAAGGTTTATGACGAGTTCCTGGCAGTGACCGGACTGACTGCAGCATCAAAGGCAGATGTGAAGGCCGCCGCCGCAGCGAGAGCGCCGCTCTGGAAGCGAATACTGAAGGTGCCGGGGGATGTGTTTGTTCCGATTTTGCCGGCGATTGTGGCAGCAGGCCTGATGATGGGTCTGGTGGAGGCGTTGGGAAAAGCCATACCGGGCTTTGCGGATACAGATTGGTACGGCTTCTTGGACATGGTATCCGCAACAGCGTTTGCCTTTCTGCCGGTTCTGGTAGCAATCAGCACTGCCAGAGTATTTGGCGGTAATATTTTCCTGGGAGCAGTAGTAGGATTAGCGATGATCCATTCCAGTTTGCTGAACGCGTGGAATGTGGGAAGCACTGAGGCGATCAACAGTTTCTTTAATGTAACGGACGGTGTTATTCCATCATGGAAATTGCTTTGCTTCACAGTGAAGCGAGTGGGCTATCAGGGACATGTCATTCCGGTGATACTGGCTGTGGCTTTGATGTGTGTCATTGAAAAATGGCTGCACAAACATGTGCCGGAGATGATCGATCTGTTTGTGACCCCGCTGGTTACTGTTCTTGTGACAACCTTTATTACCTTTACGGTGATAGGACCGGTGTTCTCTGTGTTTGAAAACTGGGTTCTGGCTGGAGCACAGGTTTTGATCACGGTTGGTTATGGTATTGGATCTGCGGTTATGGGAGCAATTTACCCCCTTACCGTTGTCATGGGTCTGCACCATATGTACAATGTCATCGAAGCAGGTATGCTTTCAGGAGATATCGGACGGAATATCTGGATGCCCATTGCATCTGCGGCAAACTTTGCGCAGTTCGGTGCCTGCCTTGCAGTGGCGATCCGTGCGCATAATGCGAAAACCAAGGCAGTGGCTCTTCCATCATCCCTGTCGGCTTCTCTGGGTATCACGGAACCGGCTATTTTCGGTGTAAACTTCCGTTTTATGAAACCTTTTGTGTGCGGTATGATCGGCGGCGCTGCAGGTGCATGGTTTGGCGCTATCACCGGTATCGGCGCTACGACTTACGGGGTAACCGGTATACCCGGGTTCCTTGCCATTGACAATGTTCCGGTATATGTGATCATGCTTGCTATTTCCGCAGGGGTTGCTTTTGTATTAACCTGGTTTGTGTGGAAAGAAGAACAGCCCCAGACGGATACTTTGAATCCCGAAAGCGGGAATAAAGACATTGCAAATAGTACAGATATAAACAGCACTCCTGGGACATCCGCCACTGACCCGAAGGAAAGATCATTGTTCTCTCCGTTAAAAGGAAATGTGATTCCGGGAGAGGAGATCCCGGATGAAACGTTTGCATCAGGTGTGCTGGGAGGCGGCGTTGGAATTGAACCTGCAGAAGGCTTTGTCATAGCTCCTTTCGATGGGGAAATTTCCTCTGTAGCGGAGACAAAACATGCCATTGGTATTACGGGGCCTGGCGAGATGGAAGTGCTGATTCATGTAGGCATAGATACAGTTAAGATGGATGGCGATGGGTTTGAGGTATTTGTAGCAGAGGGAGATAAGGTGAAAAAGGGGCAGAAATTGATGGCCTTTGACATTGCGAAGATAAAGAAAGCCGGTTATTCTTCTACTACTGCGGTCTTGCTAACCAACAGTGACGATTTTGATGATTTTAGAATCATAAAGACCGGATCGGCAGATTATGGTGAAAAACTGTACACGGTTGAACCGTGATACATTAGAAAGGATCATGAAGGAGGAGATCAGACATGAAAACATTTGATTACGTTATTAAGGATGAAGTAGGAATTCACGCGAGACCCGCAGGAATCCTAGTGAAGGAAGCCAAGAAATATGCCAGCACCATTAGTGTGGTCAAAGACGGTAAAGCAGCGGCGGCCACAAAACTGATGGCATTGATGGGTCTGGGAGTAAAGTGCGGCGACACTGTTCAGATTCAGGTAGAAGGTGCAGATGAGGACGCTGCATTTGAAGGTATCAAAGCATTCTTTGAGGCAAATCTGTAATAAAAGACCCAATAAGTCAAAAAGGGAGCTGTCGCAATAAATGCATACTTTGCATCATTATGCAATATAATGCTTTTTGCGACAGCCCCTTTTTTATCATATAGTCAGTGACATGGAGTGAATTATATGAACATTGCGCAGATCGCAAAGCTTGCAGGGGTGTCTAATGCTGCGGTGTCCAGATATTTTAATAACGGATACCTTTCACAGGAAAAGAAAGAAGCCATTCGAAGGGTTGTGCAGGAGACAGGATACCATCCTGCCATGCATGCACAGGCTTTAAGAACCAGAAAGACTTTAATGATTGGCGTTGTAGCACCGAAAATGGCATCTTCCTCTATGGGCAGAATTGTGGATGGGCTGTTGTCTGTCTTGAATGAGAGCAATTATCAGATGCTTCTGGCGGTCACCCAGAATAATCCTCAGAAAGAGGTAGAATATCTGAAGGCGTTTCAGGATAAGAAAGTGGATGGCATTATTTTGATAGCCACGGAATTTACCCAGGATCATTATCGAATCCTGGAGGAAACAGAAGTGCCGGTGGTGATCGTGGGTCAGTATATGAAGAACTTCTGCTGCGTTTATCATGATGACTATGGTGCAATGTACGATATGACCATGCATATGTTATCTAAGGGAAGAAAGAAACTTGGTTACATCGGTGTGACAGGGCAGGATGAAGCTGCTGGAAGGCGGAGACTTCAAGGTTACTGTGATGCTGTAGAAAAATCGGGCTTTCCTGAACTGAAAAAGCAGACCATCGTTGGAGGATTCTCTTTCGAATCCGGTTATAAGAAAGCTGCTGAGTTGATACATATAGTACCTGATCTGAACGGGCTGATCTGTGCAACAGATGAGATAGCAGCGGGGGCGGTACAGTACTTTCGGGAGAGTGGCTATAAGATGCCCCAGGAAATACTGGTATCCGGACTGGGTGATTCTAATATGGCAAAAGCGGTGGGTCATTCTATGATGACGATTCATTATTTTTATGAGAAAAGCGGGAAAATGGCAGCGTCCATGCTGCTTTCTATTTTGGCGGAGAATGAACCGGAAGAGCGGGAGATCAAGCTGGGTTATTATCTGGTGGATCATTGAATGTTACTATTCACAACCTCAGACATAAGCATCGTAAGACGCGGCAGACGTGCGCAGCACGGATGGTCTGAGGTCTGTTGGCGGAGGGGCCGTGAATAGTAACTATTGAATAAAGGAGGCGATTGAGTGAGAGAATGGACCTTAGAAGAACGTTACAGGATTTTACAAAGTGAAGACGAGATCAGGGATCTGCATGAAAAAATAAAAAAATCGGTATATCGGCAGACGTATCATGTGCAGCCGGTGACAGGGCTGTCCAACGATCCGAACGGTTTTGTCTATCATGATGGATGGTGGCATTTATTCTACCAATGGTGTCCCTGGGGCGCAGTTCATGGATTGAAATATTGGTATCATGTGATCTCAAAGGACCTGGTTCATTGGAAAAATGTGGGGGTCGGTCTGAAACCGGATTCATTTTATGATAACAAAGGAGCGTATTCCGGTTCTGCAATCTCCCTGAAAAATGAATTATATTTCTTCTATACGGGCAATCACAGAGATGACGACTGGACAAGAACTGCATACACCTGTGCCGGAAAACTTGATGACGGCGGAAGGATCCAAAAGTATCCTGAGCCGCTTTTTGGTCCAAGGGAAGATTACAGCGATCATCAGAGAGACCCCAAGATCGTGTTTAATAAAGAAAAAAATAAATACTTTCTTTTCATCGGAGCACAGACGCTGCTTAAAAAGGGAAGCGTGTTAATCTATGAATCGGATACTCTGCTGCATGGATGGTCATTTGCAGGGCAGCTCCATGTGCAGGGATTTGAAGATTTTGGATTTATGTGGGAATGTCCGGATATTGTGAATATCAGTGGGAAGGATGTGCTCATATTCTCTCCCCAGGGACTAAAACTTCCCGGACGCGGAGCCAATACAAACCATAATGTCTATCTGATAGGGACGATGGATTATGATACGCTGACCTTTACCCCGGATACCGGCTATCAGCATCTTGACCATGGATTTGATTTTTATGCGGCGCAGGAGGCATATCAGACGGAAGATCCGGATAGAGCGATCCTGATCGCGTGGATGGGTCTTCCGGACAATCATTACCCAACAGGGCAGGAAGAATGGGAAGGCAGCTTAACTTTGCCCAGAGAGCTTCGTATACGGGATGGAAAACTTATTCAGACTCCGGTTGCCGCTATTTCCGAGTTGAGAGACAAAAAAATAGAATCAGAAACAGTGCTTCCTGATACCTGTGAACTTTTGTTAACTCTGGACGGCAGTGATATGGATCTGAAACTCTTCACAAAAGAAGATGGACGCGGAGGGGTGGTGATTCACTATGACAGCAACAGGAAGGTTTGCAGCATCGACCGGAGCGGAATGGAGCTGCGGTTCAATGAAACTTTGGGAGAGATTCTTGACATGCCGCTGTCTAATCCTCTCACAAGCCTTCGGATCTTTATTGACAAGAGTTCTCTGGAGATTTTTGCAAATGACGGAGAGGCTGCATTTACCTCTCATGTTTATCCCACAGCATCAGAGCATTATTATACAAAGAGCAATAATGCGGTATTGGAGATATGGTCTTTGATGGCTTCGGTGAGAGATGACTTTGTGATTGAATAAGCAGAGATATTATGATGTTGGGGTCAAAAGGTCTTTTGCCCCCAACTATGATGCGGAGCGCTCCACACTGAGTGTTCCCCCGCCACTAACGTGGCTACTTGCTCATGTTTAGTGGGTCCCAACCCCACATTTGCCGGAGCAAGCTCCGCAAAGTGGGCTTTTGACCCTTACATCATATTATTTGAGATAACCCGTTGGAAAATATTACTTGTAGAACTTCACTCTTTGATATGTTAGTATTTTCATTGTAGTAAGAAAAACCAATCATATCAAGGAGGGAACTATGAAGAAGAAAGTACTGTTATCAATGTCATTATTATCGGCAGCAGTAGTGGGAGCCTCGCCGGTGGCCTCCTACGCAGCCCAGGTAAAGGTCGTTCAGGTCTGTCCCGGGGGCGGCTATCAGGTATTAAGCGGAGAAGACGATGAGTGTCTGCAGCAGATTATGAGTCAGTTGGATGGAATCATTGGCAATATTGGAAACTACTGCCCGACCACACCGGAATGCACGGTGCCGGAAACGGAAGCGCCGGAGACGGAAGCGCCGGAGACAGAAGCGCCGGAGACAGAAGCGCCGGAGACAGAAGCGCCGGAGACAGAAGCGCCGGAGACAGAAGCACAGGAGACAGAAGCGCCGGAGACAGAAGCGCCCCAGACAGAAGTGCCGGAGACAGAAGCGCCCCAGACAGAGGCACCCCAGACGGAAACCCCGGAGACGGAGGCGCCGCAGACGAACGAGTCGGAAACGGAAGCGCCGGTGGTGCAGGGACCAAAGACAGATGCCGCTGCGCTTTCCTACGCGGAGCAGATTGTGAAATTGGTAAATGCAGAGCGCGCAAAAGAGGGGCTCCCCGCGGTGCAGCTGGACGCACAGATTACAGCAGCGGCGAATATCAGAGCCAGAGAGATAGTTCAGCAGTTCGCTCACACCAGACCAAACGGAAGCAGCTTTTACACTGTACTGAAGGAGAATGGTATTTCCTACATGGGCTGCGGTGAGAATATTGCATACGGGCAGAGAACCGCAGAGGAAGTGATGAATGGCTGGATGAACAGTTCCGGACATCGTGCAAACATCATGAACAAGAATTATAAGAATATTGGTGTTGGATACTATCAGGACGCCAGAGGCGTGAAATACTGGGTACAGTTATTTACTTATTAACGAGAGGGCCGTTGCAAACGGCCCTCTCGTTTGTTAAGAAAATATTTCCTTGTAGTGCCACTGAGCTAATGATATAATGAGCATGCAATGCGAATTATATCAGCGCCGGAGGCTATTATGGCCCAAGGCCATGATATAATAATTGAATGGAAAAGTATTCCCAGGAGGTTATTACAACCATGACATTATCAAAATTGCTGGAACGTGTCACTTATACCCTGCTTCAGGGAACTGTTGATGTGGAAGTGACGGACATTGTCAATGATTCAAGAAAGGTTACGGAGGGGGCCCTGTTTTTCTGTATTCGGGGCGCAGTGACGGACGGGCATAAGTATGCCGCTGAGGTAGCGGCAAAAGGCGCCGGAGTGCTGGTGGTGGAAGAACCGGTAGAAGTACCTTCCCATATATCAGTGATTCGGGTGCAGGATACCAGAATGGCTATGGCATTGATAGCGGCAGCCTGGTATGATCATCCGGCGGAAAAACTGAAAGTCATTGGTATAACCGGTACAAAAGGAAAGACTACCACTACTTATATGGTGAAATCTATTCTGGAGTCCGCAGGCTATAAGGTGGGACTGATCGGCACGATCGAGGCCATTATCGGGGATGAGGTGATCCCGGCGGCCAATACAACACCGGAATCCATCACGATACAGAAGTATTTCCGCCGTATGCTGGAGGCGGGGTGCACGGTGGCGGTGATGGAGGTTTCTTCCCAGGGCCTGATGCTTCACCGCACAGCAGGTTTCTTGTTTGAAATCGGCATCTTTACCAATATTGAGCCGGATCATATCGGGCCGGCGGAACATAGCAGTTTTGAGGACTATATCGAATGTAAGAGCAGACTATTCCATCAGTGTAAAGTAGGAATTGTCAATGCGGATGATCCTCATCTGGATAAGATCCTGCAGGGACATACCTGCTTGGTGGAAACCTTTGGGTTTAACGAGGGGGCGGATCTGCGGGCTGTGAATACGCATCTGGTGACCAAACCCGGTTACCTCGGCGTGGCTTACACGCTGCAGGGTATACTGAATTTTGATGTAGAGATCGATATCCCCGGAAAGTTCAGTGTCTACAATTCCCTGACGGCCATTGCCATCTGCAGGCATTTTAAGGTGTCGGAGGAAAATATTAAGAAAGCGCTGAAGGATGCAAAGGTCAAAGGACGCATCGAGATGGTGAAAGTCTCCGATAAATTTACGCTGATGATCGACTATGCTCACAATGCCATGGCACTGGAGAGCCTTCTGACTACACTAAAAGAATATCGTCCCCATCGTCTGGTGTGCCTGTTTGGATGCGGAGGAAACCGCTCGAAGCTTCGCCGCTATGAGATGGGCGGGGTTTCAGGAAAACTGGCGGATCTGACTATCATTACTTCGGATAATCCGCGTTTCGAAAAGCCGGAAGACATCATTGATGATATTGTCACCGGCATTGAGAAAACGGATGGAAAGTATGTTCGCATCACAGACCGGAAAGAGGCCATTGCCTACGCGATCCATAACGGAGAACCGGGGGATATTATTGTCCTGGCGGGCAAGGGTCATGAGGATTATCAGGAGATTGAAGGAAAGAAATATCCTATGGACGAACGGGTGTTGATCCGGGAAATTCTGGAGGAAGACTCACAGAACCAGTGAGGTGCCATATTCCCGGAGAATACGAGGTAAGGGACAGTAAATGCAGGATTGTTATGCAGATGTGATTGTGGATATCACCAGCGAAAAACTGGATCGGGTCTTTCAGTACCGGGTACCGGAGAAAATGCAGAATATGCTGGAACCCGGCATGGTGGTGGAAATTCCGTTCGGAGCGGGGAACCGTAAGATCAGAGGCTATGTGACCGCCATTTCCGGGCATACAGATTATGATCCGGAAAAGATCAAAGAGATTGCCGGCATCGTAACAGATGGGATAGGAGCAGAATCCCGGCTGATCGGGCTGGCGGCCTGGATCCGGAACCGGTATGGCTCTACTATGATACAGGCTTTGAAGGTGGTGCTTCCTGTGAAACGGAAAGTGCGGGGCAAGGATAAAAAGACGGTTTATCTGATACTGGATAAACCGGAGGCGCAGGAAAAACTGAAATTTTTTCAGAAAAAGCATCAAACCGCCCGCGCGAGACTTCTGGAAGCTCTCATAGAGGAACAGGCGATACCCTACGAGCTGGTTACCGAAAAACTGAATGTGGCTGCCGGCGTGGTAAAAGCGTTGGAACAGCAAGGAATAGTAACTTTAAAAAGCGAAAAAATATATCGTAACCCTGTTTCCGTTTCTGACACAGAAAACTATGCAGTGTGTCTGAATGGGGAACAGCGACGGATCACGGATGAAATAATCCGGGAGTGGGAGGAAAAAACGAATGGCTGCTATCTGATCCACGGGGTGACGGGCAGCGGAAAGACCGAGGTGTACATGGAACTGATCGCCCATGCTGTGAGCAGAGGACAGCAGGCCATTGTGCTGATCCCCGAGATTGCGCTTACCTACCAGACGGTGATCCGTTTTTATCGCCGGTTCGGCGACCGGGTTTCTGTAATCAATTCCAGACTATCAGCGGGTGAGAGGTACGATCAGTTTGAACGTGCCAGACAGGGCGAACTGGATGTTATGATCGGACCCCGGTCGGCATTATTTACGCCGTTCCCGAATTTGGGAGTGATCGTGATCGACGAAGAGCATGAACCGGCTTATCAGAGTGAGACGGTTCCCCGTTATCATGCCAGGGAAGTAGCTCTACAGCGGGGAAAGATGGAGAACGCGAAAGTGGTGCTTGGCTCTGCCACACCCTCTCTGGAGGCATATTACGGAGCGCAAAATGGGCAGTTCCGGCTGTTTACATTAAAGCAGCGGGCTGGAATGGCGGCTCTGCCTCAGGTATCTGTCGTAGACCTGAGACAAGAACTTCGGGAGGGAAACCGTTCCATATTAAGCAGAGAACTTCACAGGAAGATGGAAGAATGTCTGGTTGGCGGGGATCAAATGATGCTGTTTTTAAACCGCAGAGGCTATGCGGGCTTTGTCTCCTGCCGTGCCTGTGGACATGTGCTCAAATGCCCTCACTGCGATGTATCCCTGGCGCTTCACAAAGGGGGAAAGCTGATCTGCCATTATTGCGGCTACGAAGAACCAATCGTGAAAAAATGCCCTGTCTGTGGCTCCGGATTTATCCGCAGCTTCAAGGCGGGGACGCAGCAGATCGAGGAAGAAGTAAAAAAGGAATTTCCGGGAGCCCGTATCCTGCGCATGGACATGGACACTACCAGGGAGAAGGCGGGGCATGCTGCAATCCTCTCCGCCTTTGCGAACCACGAGGCCGATATTCTGATCGGCACACAGATGATCGTTAAAGGGCACGATTTCCCGGATGTGACGCTGGTAGGTATTCTGGCGGCGGATCTGTCTTTGCACATTCCGGATTACCGCTCGGCAGAGCGCACCTTTCAATTATTGACTCAGGCGGCTGGCCGGGCCGGCAGAGCCAGAAAACCCGGTCAGGTAGTGATACAGACTTATGATCCGCAGCACTACAGCATCCGGGCCGCGGCAGCTCAGGATTATACCGGATTTTATGAGCAGGAGATCGCTTACCGTGCCATGGCAGATTATCCGCCGGCAGGGAACCTGATCGCGATTCATTGTTCCTGCGAACACCAGCAGCTGCTGACTATTGCCTGTGATTATCTGAAAAAATTTATTTTGAGGCTGGATAAAAATAACCAGATCACGGTTCTCGGACCGGCGGATGAGATGATTTCAAAAATACAGGACACATACCGCAAGGTGATCTACCTGAAACATGAGGATCTTCAGGTACTGATCGCGGTTAAAAATAAAATAGAACAATATGTGGCGATCAATGAGGGATTTCAAACGGTGAAGATACAGTTTGAAGTGAATTAGGAGGACAAGAAATGGCTTTGAGACAGATCAGAATCATGGGAGATAAGGTGTTAGAGAAGAAGTGCCGGGAGGTCACAGAGATGACGCCCAGGATGAAGGAATTGATTCGGGATATGCTGGATACCATGTATGATGCGGAGGGTGTGGGGCTTGCGGCACCTCAGGTAGGTGTTTTGAGAAGAATCGTAGTCATCGATGTTGGGGAAGGCCCCATCGTGATGGTGAACCCGGTGATTTTGGAAACCGAGGGTACCCAGACGGGATCGGAGGGGTGTCTGAGTCTGCCGGGTCAGGCAGGAAATGTCACGCGCCCGAATTACGTCAAGGCGAGAGCTTTTGACGAAAACATGGAAGAGTACGAACTGGAAGGGACGGAGCTGCTGGCCAGAGCAATCTGTCATGAATGCGACCATCTGGAGGGTATCATGTATGTGAGCAAGGTAGAGGGAGATCTGTACGAAGTGGAAGCTGAGGCAGAGGAAGAACCCTACGAAGAAGAGGAAACAGTATGAAAAATGTAATATTTATGGGAACGCCGGATTTTGCGGTAGGCACGTTGAAAGCACTGCTTAATTCTAAATATACAGTGCAGGCCGTGTTCACTCAGCCGGATAAGCCAAAAGGCCGGGGAAAAGCGATGCAGATGACTCCGGTAAAAGAAGTCGCTCTGGAGGCAGGGATTCCGGTATATCAGCCAAAGCGCATCAGGGAACCGGAAAACCTGGAATTATTGAAATCCTGCCAGCCGGATGTGATCGTGGTGGTGGCATTCGGGCAGATCATCCCGGAGGAGATCTTGAAACTGCCCAAGCATGGCTGCATCAATGTGCATGCCTCCCTGCTTCCTGATTACCGCGGAGCGGCGCCCATCCAATGGGCGGTGATTAACGGGGAAAAAGAGAGCGGTGTGACCACCATGCGTATGGATGCCGGTCTGGACACAGGAGATATGATCTTGCAGGAAATAATTCCACTTGCGCCTAAGGAAACCGGAGGCAGCCTTTTTGATAAGCTGAGCGAGACCGGAGCGAAACTGCTGATCAGGACGCTGGAAGCTCTGGAAAACGACACAGCTCAGTTTGTAAAGCAGCCAAAGGATAGTCCTACACCCTATGCGGCAATGCTGAAAAAGGAAATGGGACGTATAGACTGGGGAAAAGACGCCGCGTCCATTGAGTGTCTGATCCGCGGGCTGAACCCCTGGCCCAGCGCATATACCACTTACCAGGGTAAAACATTGAAGATCTGGGCAGCGGATGTGGAAGAGGCTGTGGACGTGACTGGAACAGCCGATCGCGCATTGCCTGGCACGATAGTGGAAGTTACAAAGAAAACCCTGAAGGTGCAGACCGGAAACGGTCTTTTATCTATAAAAGAACTCCAGATGGAGGGAAAGAAACGGATGGAAACAGACGCCTTTCTGCGGGGGTGTTCCCTGATTGAAGGTGAAAAATTAGGTTAAGATCCAAGAAAGGAGCGACAATCGATGAATTTGTTATCGGCAGTTAACGGATATTATAGCGGATATGGCCGGGGATACGGCTGGGGATTCGACCCGACGTATCTGCTGGCGATCTTGGGCCTGGTACTGACGCTGATCGCATCTGCCAGAGTGAAAGGCACGTTTAATAAGTACGCAAAGGTGAGAAGCGTTACCGGCCTCACAGGAGCTCAGGCAGCGGAGCGGGTACTGCACTGCTGCGGCATTTACAATGTGGCTATCGAACACATCTCCGGAGTATTGACGGATCATTATGACCCCAGGAGCAAGACTCTGAGACTTTCTGACAGCACCTACAGTTCTAATTCCGTGGCAGCAATCTGCGTGGCTGCTCATGAATGCGGTCATGCAGTACAGGATCAGGAACAGTACGGACCGCTGGTGCTTCGAAGCACTCTGGTACCCGCAGCTAACATTGGTTCCAGGCTATCATGGCCCATTTTTATTGCCGGATTGGCCTTTTCCCTACGACCGCTGCTGATGGGAGGCATTGTCTTGTTTTTACTGGCGGTTCTGTTCCAATTGATCACACTGCCGGTGGAGTTTAACGCCTCCTCCAGGGCTTTGAAGATTCTGGGGCAGAACCATATTATTCCGGAGAGTGAGCTGAGAGGAGGACGGAAAGTACTGCAGGCAGCGGCTATGACCTATGTGGCAGCTCTGGCTTCATCCCTGCTGCAGCTCTTGCGTCTAATCATCCTGGCAAGGGGGAGAAACCGTGACTAGTTCGGTAAATATCAGAGAGATTATCCTTGGCATTCTGATGGAGATTACAGAGGAGGAGGCTTACAGCCATATTGTGATCCGCAGTGTGCTGGAAAAATACCAATACCTGGATAAGAGAGACAGAGCCTTTATCTCCAGAGTGTCCGAGGGAACCCTGGAGTACTTACTACAGCTGGATTATATCATTGAGTGCTTTTCCAAGGTGCCGGTCTACAATATGAAACCTCTCATCCGCAATCTGCTGCGAATGTCTGTCTATCAATTGAAATATATGGATAGTGTACCGGATTCTGCTGTGTGTAACGAGGCAGTAAAAATTGCCCAGAGGCGTGGTTTTTACAACCTTAAAGGGTTTGTGAACGGTGTCCTGCGCAATATAGCCAGAAATCTGGATTGCGTTGCCTATCCGAATGCGGAGCAGGAACCGGAGCGATACCTTTCAGTGATGTATTCTGTGCCGGACTGGATCATCCGGAAATGGCTCACACAATTTGATTTTGCTTGCGTGGAAGCTATTTGCTGCAGTTTCCACGAAGAAAAAGGCACGGTAGTTCGATGCAACCTGGACAAAGTGTCGAAAGAAGAGATCATTCAGGAACTTCGAAATCAGAATATTACGGTGAAGCAGCATCCTTATCTGGATTATGCGCTTGAAATTTCCGGCTATAATTTTATGCAGGCAGTGAGCGCGTTTAAAAAAGGCTGGATCCAGGTGCAGGATATCAGTTCCATGCTGGTGACGGAGATTGCAGCTCCCAACTGGGGCGATTACTGTATCGACGTCTGCGCTGCACCGGGGGGAAAGAGTCTGCATCTGTCCGATAAACTGAGGGGCAGCGGTTTTGTGGAAGCCCGGGACATCTCAGAGTATAAAGTGGGATTGATGCAGGAAAATATCGATCGGACCGGAGCCATCAACATCCGGGCGATGCAAATGGATGCCACAGTGTATGACGAGGCATCTTATCACAAAGCCGACATTGTGCTGGCAGATGTGCCATGTTCCGGTCTGGGGGTAATTGGAAAGAAACAGGATATCAAATATAAAATGACGGAGGCCCGCCAGATGGAACTGGTGCGGCTCCAGAGGAAGATCCTGCATACAGTACACAGCTATGTGAAACCCGGCGGAGTACTGATCTACAGCACCTGCACCATCGGCGCGGATGAAAACCAGATGAATGTGAAGTGGTTCCTGGAGAATTATCCGTTCCGTCTGGAAAGCATTGATTCTTATATCTGCGACGAATTAAAGGCAAAGACCACCAAAGGCGGTTACATACAACTGCTTCCGGGTGTTCATCAGTCAGACGGATTTTTCATCGCCCGGCTGAAACGTCTGGAAGATGAAAATAAGAGCAACGCTGATTAAAGCGTTTCCTTAGAAATCTCAAAATGATCAGGAAAAGAGCAGAATATGGAGCGGAACATGACAAAAGTCGATATTAAATCACTGGATTATCAGGAGCTTCAGGCATATGTGGCGGGACTTGGGGAAAAGTCGTTTCGCGGGAAGCAGATTTACCAGTGGATGCATGAGAAACTGGCGGAGAGTTACGATGAAATGAGCAATCTTTCCAAGGCATTGCGTACCCGGCTGGAAGGGGAGACGGTTTTTACGGTGCTAAAGCCAGTCCAGGTATTGACTTCTGCACTGGATGGCACTCAGAAATATCTGTTTGAACTGGAAGATGGCAATGTGATCGAGAGTGTGCTGATGAAGTATAAACACGGAAATTCGGTCTGTATTTCCTCACAGGTAGGATGCCGTATGGGATGTCGGTTCTGCGCATCCACCATCGGAGGGCTGAACCGGAACCTGACGCCTGCAGAAATGCTGGAACAAGTTTACCGAATTCAGAGATCCTCCGGGGAGAGAGTATCCAATCTGGTAGTGATGGGCACGGGGGAGCCTTTGGATAATTATGATAATCTGCTGAAATTTATCCGGATGCTAAGCGATGATCACGGACTTAATATCAGTCAGAGAAATATCACGGTCAGCACCTGCGGTATTGTGCCGAATATTCATCGTCTGGCGCTGGAAGATCTGCAGATCACACTGGCCCTTTCCCTGCATGCTTCTAACCAGGAAAAGAGAAAGCAGCTGATGCCCATCGCGAATAAATATGCATTGCCCCAGGTGCTGGAAGCCTGCCGCAGCTATTTTGAAAAGACCGGTCGGCGCCTTACTTTTGAGTATAGTCTGGTGGGAGGGGTAAATGATAGCCAGGAGGATGCCAGGGAGCTTTCCGGCCTCGTGGGTGATCTGAATTGCCATGTCAACCTCATACCTGTGAACCCGGTGAAAGAGAGGGACTATGTGCAGCCGGATAGCGGTGTAGTGCAGGCGTTTAAAAATAAACTTGAAAAAAACGGAATAAATGTTACTATTAGAAGAGAAATGGGCAGGGACATTGACGGTGCCTGCGGACAGCTTCGAAGAAAATACCTCAATACACATTTTTGTTAAGGAGCATTATGAGATCGTATTGTTTGACAGATGTCGGTGTAAAACGGAATATGAACCAGGATTTTGTGTACGCATCCGACCAGCCAGTGGGAAATCTCCGGAATCTTTACATTGTGGCTGACGGTATGGGAGGACACAACGCCGGCGATCTGGCATCCCGTTATACGGTGGAGGTCATGGTGGATTACATAGAGGGCGCCAGCGAGATCAGGCCGATTCCGCTGCTTGAGGGGGCTATTGAGAGCGCGAACCAGAAAGTTCTCGAACGGGCTATGGCGGATAAACAGCTGGAAGGAATGGGGACTACGGTGGTGGCAGCCACAGTGCAGGATGACTGTCTGTATGTGGCTAATGTGGGGGACAGCAGACTCTATCTGGTAGATCACGGGGGCATCGAACAGATTACCAGAGACCATTCTCTGGTAGAGGAAATGGTGCGCAACGGACAGATTGAAAAAGAGGAAGCCAGAAACCATCCTGAAAAAAACGTGATCACCAGGGCGGTGGGAGTTAAAAGCAGACTCCGGATCGACTTTTTTGATGTTGCCCTGAATGTGGGGGACCGCTTCCTCCTCTGTTCCGATGGATTGACAAATATGGTAGAAGATGATGATATTTTGGAACTGGTAAAGAGGGATCCTTCTCTGGAAAGGGCAGCCCATCGGCTGGTGGTGCGGGCAAACCGAAACGGCGGCAAAGATAATATTTCAGTGGTTCTGGCAGAACCCACAGTGAGCGGAGTATAACGTATGTTAAAAGCAGGAACATTTCTTCAAAACAGATATGAAATCATAAGCCGCATCGGTTCCGGCGGGATGGCGGATGTTTATCGGGCGAAAGACCATAAGTTGAATCGGTTCGTTGCCATCAAGGTCTTGAAACCGGAATTTAAGGATGACCGGGTATTTCTCTCCAAGTTCCGGGTGGAAGCGCAGGCGGCCGCAGGCCTGGCTCACGCTAATATAGTGAACGTGTTCGATGTGGGAGAAGAGAACGGTATCAGTTTCATTGTGATGGAACTGGTGGAGGGAATTACTCTCAAGGCTTACATTGGCAAAAAGGGAAAACTTCCGGTACGGGAGGCCACCAGTATTGCGCTCCAGGTGGCAGCCGGTCTGGAGGTGGCTCACAACAATGGTATTATTCACCGTGACGTAAAGCCTCAGAACATTATTATTTCCATGGATGGGAAAGCGAAAGTGGCAGATTTTGGCATCGCACGGGCAGTTTCTTCCAATACCATTAATTCCAGTGCCATGGGTTCTGTGCATTATAGCTCCCCGGAACAGAGCCGGGGCGGTTACAGCGACGCCAAGAGCGATATTTACTCCATGGGAATTACCATGTATGAGATGATCACAGGCCGGGTGCCTTTTGACGGAGAGAACACGGTAGCGGTTGCACTGAAGCATTTGCAGGAGGAGATTCCGTCCCCCAGGAAACTGGTGCCGGATATTCCGTTCAGTACAGAACAGATCATCCTGAAATGTACGCAGAAGAGTCCGGACCGCCGGTATAATAATATGACGGAGCTGATCCGGGATCTGAAAGAATCTCTGGTAAATCCGGAGGGGAATTTTGTAAGCATTTCAAAACTGGATAATAAAGCACATACGATCCTGATTTCCAAAGAGGAGATCAATCAGATCAAGAACGGTTCCATGCCGGTGTATGATGAAACGCTAAGTACAGGAGCTGCGGAAAGTTTTTCCGATTCCGGCAATGTGACAGGGGATAACCGAAGCTATCCGTACGGGGGAAATTATTATCAGAACAGCGGCTATCAGGAATTGAAGTATAACCAGGGAAGCTATCCAAACCAGAGCAGCAATCCTGGAAGCTACCCAAATCAAAACAGCTATCCGCCAAATCAAAACAGCTATCCGGATCCGAGGTTTAATTCTTATTCAGCGGCTTATCAGGAGCGGATGAATTATCCCGGGGAGGAGCCGGACAACGAGTTTGATTATGAGCAGGAAGAATATAAGCACCCTGGAAAATATCGGGGAGCCCGCCTGAGACAAAGTGCCGATGAGGATGGCATGAGTTCAGGAACGGAGCGGCTGATCACGGTGATCAGTATTATCGCGGCGGTCATTATCGGCTGCGCGATCCTGGCATTTCTGGGGAGATCATTTGGACTGCTGAAACTGGGGAATACGAGCCAGACAGAGAGCATCCAGGGGGAATCCAGTCTACAGCAGATCAGCAGCGATAAAGTGGTAAAGGTCCCCGATCTGTTGGGAAAAACCGAAGCGGAAGCCCAGAAATTGTTAAGAGACAGTAATCTGGGATACAAATATCAGGGTGAGAGTGCCTCAAATGAATACGCGAAAGGTCTGGTGATCAGCCAGACGGTAGAGGCGGACTCTTCTGTGGAAAAGAATACTACCGTGGGATATATCATCAGCTCAGGCTCTTCAGAGACGCTGACCGTACCCACTCTGACCAATGTGTCCATGGAAGACGCGGAGAAAGCTCTCACCAGTATGGGGCTAAATGTATACGTGGACAATAGCCGGTACAGCGATACGGTTAATAAAGGAAATATCATTACTACAAACCCCGGGGCAGGTTCTTCCGTAAAAGTAGGTGATACGGTTACCATCTACGTCAGCCAGGGAACAGAAACTTCTCTGGTGGCAGTGCCTCAGGTAGTGGGACACTATGTGGATGACGCCAGTACTACGCTTAATAATCTGGGACTATATGTTTATATCACGGAGGTGACAAGCTCCGATGTGCAGAAAGGCATTGTGATGGCTCAGGACATAGCAGAAAATACTTATGTACAGACAGGAACGGTGATCACCATTACCGTCAGTGCAGGTTCCCCGGATCCTGAGATCGTAATAAATCCTCAGGGACGCTGGATGTGCAATGCGCAGCTTCAGATGCCCAGCGGTTACAACGGAGAACCGGTCCGTATTGAGCTGGTTCAGAACGGAGTGACTACACCGATCTTTGAGGGAACAACTACATTTCCGTTTCTTCTGAATGTGGAGGGGCAGGCCGGAGTACCGGACGGCACTGCGTATGTATATACGTTGGATCCCCAGACCTGGACAGTGACTTCCACGACCAGCTATGAGGGAATTATATTTAGTCAGGTGGATTGATGCAGGGAAAGATTGTGAAAGGGATCGGCGGCTTCTATTATGTGCATGTGGAAGAGGCCGGGGTATATGAATGCAGGGCAAAGGGGATTTTCCGTAAAGATCACCGAAAACCTCTGGTGGGGGACGATGTGAAAATTTCTGTCCTGGATGAAGAAAAAAAATTGGGAAACGTAGACGCGCTGCTGCCCAGAAAAAACGAGCTGGTCCGACCAGCAGCGGCCAATGTGGATCAGGCGCTGGTGGTATTTGCGGCGGCCAGTCCGAAACCCAACTTAAATCTGCTGGACAGGTTTCTTATCAGTATGCGCCAGCAGAGCGTACCGGTGCAGATCTGTTTTAACAAGGCGGATCTGGTGAACCGGGAAGAATTGACCCGTCTGGAAAAGATTTATGAAAACTCCGGCTGCCATCTGATGCTTACCAGTGTGCTGGAGCAGTCCGGGTTGGAAGAGATAAAAGAACTTCTGGACGGAAAGACCACGGTGGTTGCAGGTCCTTCCGGTGTGGGTAAGTCTTCCCTGACAAACTACCTTCAGCCAAAAGCGGCTATGGAGGTGGGGGAGGTCAGCCGGAAAATTGACCGGGGAAAACATACCACCCGCCATACGCAGTTAATCTGGATCTGGAAAGACACCTATTTTTTGGATACGCCGGGCTTCAGTTCCCTTTATCTTCAGAATCTTTTGCGGGAGGAACTGAAAGATTATTTCCCTGAATTTGAGCCTTACCAAAATGACTGCCGGTTTCAGGGATGTATGCATATCAGCGAGCCGGACTGCGCAGTAAAGAAGGCACTGGCAGATGGGAAGATCCACTCTTCGCGTTACGATAATTATCTGCTGCTTGCAGAGGAATTGAAAAATGTCAGGAGGTACTGAGCATGAATATTTTAGCCCCGTCTATTTTATCGGCAGACTTTAAAAATCTGGCTGCCAATATCCATGAAGCTGACGAAGCCGGAGCGCAATATATTCATATCGATGTGATGGATGGGATCTTCGTTCCAAGTATTTCCTTTGGAATGCCGGTAATCTCTTCTATCCGCAGCGCGACGGAGCGGGTTTTTGATGTACATTTGATGATTCAGGATCCGGAACGCTATATTGACGAGTTTGTAAGCTGCGGCGCGGATATCATCACGATCCACGCGGAAGCCTGCCGTCATCTGGATCGCACTCTGGATTATATACAAAGCAAAGGCGTAAAGGCGGGGCTGGCTCTTTGTCCGGCAACACCGCTGACCGTACTGGATTACCTGTGGGATAAGACGGATATGATTTTGATCATGACAGTGAATCCCGGATTTGGCGGTCAGAAGTATATTACGGGGATGACAGAAAAGATTTCCCGGCTCAGAAGACAGTTAAATGAACGGGGGCTTACAACAGATATCGAGGTGGACGGCGGTATCAATGATGCCACCATCCGATCCGTGCTGGAAGCCGGAGCGAATGTATGTGTAGCGGGCTCCGCCATATTTGGCGGAGATATTGCGGGCAATGTTGAGAAATATTTAAAGATCATGAGTGAATATGAGAAGAAATCGTATCTATGAGGGTACGGAATAGATACAAGAGAAAACAGTAAGCGAGTGTAAAAATGTCAGAAAAGAAAGTATATCATGTCAGATGAGAAATGCAGTAATTATAAGCGGGGGCAGGATCGAGGAAGATTTTGCCCTTAGCTTTTTAAAGAAAAAGAGGTATGATCATATTATAGCAGCGGATCGGGGATTGTTGTTTCTGCATCACCACCACATTTTGCCCAGCCATATCGTGGGGGATTTTGACTCTGCGTCAGCTGCGGTTTTGGAACCTTATCAGGGCAGTGAAACCATAGCAATCCGCCGTTTTCGTCCGGAAAAAGACTGGACGGACACGGAGATCGCCGTGGAACAGGCCCTGGAGTTAGGCTGCGGGACTATTGATATCCTGGGAGGTACCGGCAGCAGAATGGACCATATGTTTGCCAACCTGCAGGTGTTGGCTCTGGCTTTGGAACGGGGAGCGGACTGCCGTCTGGTGGATTCCCATAATATGGTGTATATGCGGGATCGACAGTTCACTGTGAGGCGAAGCGACCAGTGGGGAACATTCCTCTCGCTTTTTGCCTATGGGGGCGATGTCACAGGACTTACTCTGAGGGGGGTAAAATATCCGGTGAAACATTTTACATTGGGAACAGCTGGCAGCAGGGGCGTCAGCAATGAGATTACAGCAGAGACGGCGGAGATTGATTTTGAGACCGGAAAACTACTGGTAATGGAAACAAAGGATTAAGGAAATGTTGATAAAATCAGCGTTTTCCTGAAGGATAGGAAGGCGGTAGAAGATGAGATCGGAAAGTTTTGTTCAGAAAAACCGAAAACAGGAGCAAAGAGCCAGTCAGATCCGCAGAAGGGGACTGTGCATTGCAGCTGTCCTGATTATAATAATTGCCATTCATGTTTTGTATCTTCTTCAGATGAAGGGAAGATTCTATCATGTTTCCGCGCTGAACGGATACGACATTACCGGGATGAGCGTAGATGAGGTTACTGAGCTTTTTGCCGGTGCGGATGATTGCACTTTTGTAAAGCTGTGGGAAGACGGGCGGATGGAACTGATGGTAACTCTGGCGGACATGGGATATTCTGTGGATGAGGCGCAGCTTCAAAACGAGTTGGAAGAACTGGTTCAAAACCAGGAGACCTTTTTTCCGTGGAGATTTCTGTTTGGCAGAAACTATGAACTTGTTCTTCCTGTGAAACTGGATGAGGATACATTGAAAAAGGTGATCATCGCAGATAATCTGGAAACTCCCCGGGTCCCGACGCAGAACGCGTCGCTGGAGCGTGGCGAGGATGATTATTATATCCGGGAGGAAGTGTACGGCACAGAGTTTGACGACGCCGATCTTCAGAAAATTGTCAAAGAGGCGGTGACAAATGTGGAACCGGATATTTCCGGAACCTTCCTGAACATTGAAATACCCTCGTATATTTATAGAAAGCCAGAGATCACGAAAGATTCTGAGGAATTGAATGCTGTGGCGGCGGTGTACAATCGCTACAAAGACGCAAAGATCACCTATCTGTTTGGCGCGGAAAAGGAGATCATAGACTGGGAGACCATAGAAGGCTGGCTGAAGATTAAAAATGGAACGGCAGAGTTGGATGAAAAGACTATCTATGATTTCCTCTATGATTTTTCCACAAGGCATAACACCATCTATGAGCCCAGAACCTTTGTGACTGCCTATGGCGCCAGAATCACAATTGACAACAATGAGTACGGCTACCGGGTAGATGTGGACGGGGAGTATGTGCGGCTTCTGGAAGATCTGGAGAAAAACACTGCTGTGGAGCGTGAACCAATCTATGAGATCGCCGGTTACAGCAGGAACGGAAACAATGATCTGAATGGAAACTATATTGAAGTAGATCTGACTTTGCAGCATCTCTGGATGTACCGGGATGGCGGTCTGATCCTGGAGACAGATGTGGTGACCGGCACTCCCACCCAGGAACGGGAGACTGTAGCAGGAGCCTATGCCATCGCCTACAAAGCAAGCCCCTTCAACCTGGTGGGACAAGGCGGAGGCGGTTCCAACAGCTGGGATGTAGAGGTGAAGTATTGGATGCCTTTCTGCGATGGACAGGGACTGCATGACGCTTCCTGGAGGACTTCCTTCGGAGGAAATATCTATCAGACCTATGGATCCCATGGCTGCGTGAACCTGCCGGAATCAGCCGCAGCAGTCATCTATGCAAATTGCGGAACCAACATGCCGATTATTTTGTATAAAAGTTAACTGAATTATCTTTCTGCAATTCACCGTCCTCGGATTGGCGAATCACGCTGAGAAGGCTATCTCACCACAGCGCATTTCTTGACGATCAATCCTGATTTTGGCGGACTTGTTTCAAAATAATTCCGATGGACATGATATAAAGCATACGATTCGCGTGTTTGAAAATGCAATGTGGCAAATCATTCCTGTTATTGAAACAGACTCAAACCCCCAGCAGAGTTGGGGAGACCAGAGGACGCAAGGGACGATAAACGTAGTACGATAAAATCACCTCCGTTGTACAATACATGTGGATCTAGTATAACTGTTTCGAAATAACTGGACTCTATGCTTGCCTGTTTTTCCGATCGCACAGGTCAAAAAGCCTCAGCGTAGCCGCTACGCCTACGTTTTTTGATCAGCGCCCTCGAAAAAACATTCTACGCATATAGTCCAGTTATTTACGAACAGCTATACTAGCGCCTTTATTATAGACATAAAAGGCTACGAAATTTGATATAGGCAATATATGATGTAAGGGTCAAAAGACCTTTTGACCCCAACATCAATATATATAAGTGCAATATGGGAAAAATGTAAAGCAAGAGAAATTGATTAAAAATGCAAAAATAGGATATTTAGTTAAAGACCGGGAAGCCATGTGGGATGAAAGATAGACTAAAAAAGTAAAAAACAAGAAATTTCGTCAAAGGTTGAGAGGCAATGGGGAATGAAAGATAGACTAAAAAAGTAAAAAACAAGAAATTTCGTCAAAGGTTGAGAAACAATGGGGAATGAAAGATAGACTAAAAAAGTAAAAAACAAGAAATTTCGTCAAAGGTTGAGAAGCAATGGGGAATGAATGATAGACTAAAAAAGTAAAAAACAAGAAAATTCGTCAAAGACCGGGAAGCCATGCGGATTGAAAGATTAACTAAAAAAAAAAAAAACGGAATATTTAGTCAAAATGGATGACAAGAGACAGAACAGGAAGTATCGAACAATGCCGATTGTTTCTAAAAAATAGGTAAAATTCTAATTTAAACAATCCTATTGTGAAACTTCCGCTTTTTTGCTATAATGTCAGTTATGTTTAAGAGGGATCAGATGGCAGGTTCTGCAAATCAAAGCGCAATTTGCGTAAAATTGGTGCGGAATTGGTGCGGAAACCGAAAGAAAAACCCGAAAAAGCTTGTAAACAAAGGAGATGTGATCATAAATGAAACTAGGAATAGTAGGCCTACCGAATGTGGGCAAAAGTACATTATTTAATTCACTGACAAAAGCCGGAGCGGAGTCCGCTAACTATCCGTTCTGTACCATTGATCCCAATGTGGGCGTAGTGGCGGTGCCGGATGAACGTTTAAAACTCCTGGCTGATCTATATCATTCCGCTAAGGTGACCCCGGCGGTGATCGAGTTCGTTGATATCGCGGGATTGGTGAAAGGCGCTTCGAAAGGAGAAGGCCTGGGCAATCAGTTTCTGGCAAATATCCGTGAGGTGGATGCCATCGTCCATGTGGTGCGTTGTTTCGAGGATAGCAACGTCATCCATGTGGATGGCAGTGTGGATCCGGTGCGGGACATTGAAACCATCAATCTGGAATTGATCTTCTCCGACCTGGAAATACTGGAGAGAAGGATCGCCAAGACATCCAAGGGAGCCAGAAACGATAAGACATTGGCGAAAGAACTGGATTTACTAAGCCGCATCAAGGAGCATCTTGAGGCGGAAAAACTGGCTATCACCTTCCAGACGGAGGATGAGGACGAGCAGGCATGGCTGGCTTCCTACAACCTGCTCACTGGGAAACCGGTGATCTTTGCGGCCAATGTGGCAGAGGATGATCTGGCGGACGATGGAGCTTCCAACCATTATGTGCAGGAAGTGCGGGAGTACGCCAAGGAAACCGGCAGCGGAGTGTTTGTGATCTGCGCTCAGATCGAGGAAGAGATCTCCGAATTAGAGGAGGACGAGAAGGCCATGTTTCTGGAAGACCTTGGCCTGAAAGAGTCCGGTCTGGAGAAGCTGATCCGGGCAAGCTATGATCTTCTGGGACTGATGAGTTATCTGACTGCCGGTGAGACGGAAACGAGAGCCTGGACCATAAAGAAGGGCACAAAGGCGCCTCAGGCAGCAGGCAAGATCCACTCTGATTTCGAACGCGGATTTATCAGAGCTGAGGTGGTAAATTATAAAGATCTTTTAGATTGCGGTTCCTTATCCGCTGCCAAAGAAAAAGGCCTGGTGGGACTGGAAGGAAAAGAGTATGTCGTGCAGGACGGCGATGTGATCTTGTTTAGATTTAATGTATAAGGAGCAATTATGGTAAATTCCATTGGGTTTCCAAATCTGGGAATTACTTTTCCAAACGTGGGTAAGACCATCTCTGTATTCGGATTTGAGATCGCCTACTATGGAATTATTATTGCGGTGTCCATGCTGGCCGGTATTTATCTGGCCATGTGGATCGCGAAGAAGACGGGGCAGAACCCGGACGATTATTTTAATCTGGCGATGATCGCCATTGTAGTTTCCCTGTTGTGCGCCCGGGCATATTATGTGATCTTCTCCTGGGATTATTATAAAGATAACCTGTCTGAGATATTGAATTTTCGGGGAGGCGGACTGGCAATCTACGGCGGAGTGATCGGTGGTGTGGCCACCAGTATTATTTTCAGCAAAAGAAAGAACATGCAGTACGGTCTGACGCTGGATACGGCCTGCCTGGGGCTGGTGCTGGGACAGCTGATCGGACGATGGGGAAATTTCTTCAACCGGGAGGCGTTCGGCGGGTATACCAACGGCCTGCTGGCGATGCGGCTGCCCCTTGACGCAGTCCGTTCTTCAGAAGTCACAGAAGAAATGATGGCGAACGCAGTTACGGCAGATGGGATCACCTACATCCAGGTGCATCCCACGTTTCTGTACGAATCACTGTGGAATATGGGGGTGCTGATTATTTTGCTGATTGTAACGCTGAAGGGGATTCGAAAATTTAACGGAGAAGTTTTTTTGCTTTATTTGTTACTATATGGACTGGGCCGGCTGTGGATCGAGGGACTGCGGACTGACCAGCTGGTTCTTCCTGGCGCGGGGATTCCGGTGTCGCAGCTGCTTTCAGGACTACTGGTCGTGCTGTCTGTGATCCTGATCCTTTTGTTTAGAAGAAGACGTACCAAAGAAACATATTAAAAAAACTGATTTGGAGTGAACGACTGCATTACAGGCAGTGGTCTAAGACCACATAAGAATAAAAGGAGTATAAATATGGCGGGGACGGATATAGGAATTGATCTGGGGACATCCAGCATACTGGTTTACGTCAGGGGGAAAGGCGTTGTGTTAAAGGAGCCCTCCGTGGTGGCGTTTGACAGGGATAACAACAAAATAAAGGCGATCGGAGAGGAAGCCCGGCTGATGCTGGGACGTACCCCGGGAAACATTGTGGCAGTGCGGCCCATGAAAAACGGGATCATCTCTGATTATGTTGTAACGGAACAGATGCTGCGTCATTTTATCCAGAAAGCGATGGGGAGGCTGTCGTTTCGAAAGCCAAGAGTCAGTATTTGTATACCCAGCATTGTGACGGAGGTAGAGAGAAAAGCGGTTGAAGACGCCACTTACCAGGCCGGCGCAAGGGAAGTACATGTGGTAGAGGAACCGGTGGCTGCGGCCATCGGCGCAGGAATCGATATTTCCAGACCAAGCGGAAATATGATCGTAGATATCGGAGGCGGCACTTGCAGCGTGGCGGTGCTCTCCATCAATGGAGTTGTGGTGAGTCATTCCATTAAGATAGGCGGAAACGATTTCGACGAAGCCATTGTAAAGCATGTAAAAAATAACTTTGGTCTGGTGATCAGTGAGCAGGCAGCAGAGGAAATTAAAATCAATATCGGAACTGTGTTTGAACGTCCGGAGCAGAATGTGATGGAAGTCAATGGGCGGGACATTGTGACGGGTCTGCCTAAAACAGTGAAGATCACTTCGGAAGATACCAGGGATGCTCTTAAAGAACTGGCAGGTCAGATCGTGGACGCGGTGCACAGTGTTCTGGAACGTACTCCGCCGGAACTGGCGGCAGATGTGGTAGACCGCGGCATTGTCCTGGTGGGAGGAGGCGCTCTTTTGGGAGGCCTGGAGGAACTGATCGAGGCGAAGACCGGGGTAAACACAGTAACTGCAGAAGATCCCATGACGGCGGTAGCGGTAGGAACCGGTTTGTACGTGGAACTGACCTCTGCGGGAGCAAATAAAGAGGAAGCGGAGCAATACTGAATGGAAATTATCGAGGGATATGTAGAGCATATCGTCTATCGAAATAAGGAAAACGGATATACGGTAATGAATCTGACAGCCGGAGAGGAAGAGATTACCTGTGTGGGAATGCTCCCTCTTGTCAGTGAGGGCGAATTTCTGACGGTCCGGGGGCACTTCGCAGAGCATGCCACTTACGGGGAACAGCTTCAGATTGAGGCCTATGAAGTAAAAGCCCCGGAAGATATGATCGCCATGGAGCGTTACCTTGGATCTGGAGCGATCAAAGGGGTGGGCAGCGCGCTGGCCGCCCGTATTGTGCGCAGATTCAAAGAAGATACGTTCCGCATTATTGAGATGGAACCGGAGCGGCTGGCGGAGATCAAGGGAATCAGCGAGCGCAAAGCCAGAGAGATCGCCCAGCAGATCGAAGAAAAAAAGGATATGCGGGAGGCCATGATCTTTCTGCAGCAGTATGGGATCACAACTGCGTTGGCGGTGAAGATCTATCAGCGCTACGGCTCAGAGATCTATCGGGTGATCACAGAGAATCCCTATCGCATGGCAGATGATATTACCGGTGTAGGGTTTCGTATCGCGGATGAGATCGCCCGCCGGGCGGGTATTCAGACCGATTCTGATTTTCGGATCCGCAGCGGGATTTTTTATGTGCTGCAGCAGGCATCCCAGGACGGACATGTGTATTTGCCCAGAGAGGAATTGCTGCGCAGGACCACGGAGCTTCTGGGAGTGAATCTGGAAGATCTGGACGACCATCTGACGGATATGGCAATGCAGCGTAAAATTGTGATTAAGAATGAGGAGGACGAGGTAAAGATTTATGCCGCGTCCTATTACTATCTGGAGCTGAATGCGGCAAAAATGCTGCATGACCTGAACATCAGCGGGGAGATACAGGAAGATAAGGTGCTGGAAAAAATCCGCAAGATCGAGAAGCAAAGCGGCACCGTGCTGGATGAGAAACAGCGGCAGGCGGTCATCGAGGCAGTGCGCTGCGGACTGACGGTGATCACAGGCGGTCCTGGTACCGGAAAAACAACTACCATAAACACCCTGATCTCTTATTTTGAGGAGGAAGGGTTGGAGATTGCCCTTGCGGCTCCCACAGGCCGGGCAGCCAAGCGCATGACAGAAGCTACGGGATATGAGGCAAGAACCATTCACCGGCTGCTGGAAGTGGCCGGAGGACCGGAGGGCGGCGCAGCGGGGTTCGGGCGCAATGAGGAGAACCCGTTGGATTCGGATGTGATCATCGTGGATGAGATGTCTATGGTAGACATCCACTTACTGTACGCGCTGCTGTCTGCTGTCACGGTTGGTACCCGGCTGATCATGGTGGGAGATGTGAATCAGCTTCCATCGGTAGGTCCTGGCTGTGTGCTGAAGGATATCATTGATTCCGGGCAGTGCCAGGTGGTGCGCCTTACCCGGATCTTCCGGCAGGCGAAAGAGAGCGACATTGTGGTGAACGCCCATAAGATCAACCACGGCGAACACATGGAGCTGGACAACAAAAGCAGGGATTTCTTTTTCCTGAAGCGGCAGGACGCCAATGTGATCATCAGCATTGCCATCCAGCTTGTGCAGCAAAAGCTCCCGGGCTATGTCCATGCGGATCCCAGTGAGATACAGGTACTCACGCCCATGAGAAAAGGTTTGCTCGGGGTGGAGCGGCTGAATCGTATCCTGCAGGAATATCTGAATCCGAAAGCGCCGGAAAAGAAGGAATACATGAGAGGCGAAGCCCTGTTCCGGGAGGGGGACAAGGTGATGCAGATCAAGAATAATTACCAGGCAGAGTGGGAAATCCGAGGGAAATACGGAATGCCCATCGAGCGGGGCACCGGAGTGTTCAACGGAGATATGGGAATTGTACGGGAAATCAATGAATATACGGAAAAGCTGACAGTAGAATTCGATGAACATCGCTATATCGAATATCCCTTTGGAAACCTTGAGGAACTGGAACTCGCTTACGCCGTCACGATCCACAAATCCCAGGGAAGCGAGTACCCTGCGGTAGTGATCCCGCTGCTTAGCGGACCCCGCATGCTGATGAACCGCAATCTGCTGTACACGGCGGTCACCAGGGCAAAAAGCTGCGTAACCTTAGTGGGAGATCCGGAAGTATTTTACCAGATGATCGATAACACTACGCAGCAGAAACGTTACAGCAGTCTGGCGCTGCGCATGAGGGAGATGGCAGCGCTATGATGCAGCTGCATCGGGAGAGAGCCGGTTATCAAGGTGAAAAGAACTGATAAAGAGCGAAGAAAACAGTTAGCAGTAAAGATGGGAAAAGCAGTCCTGGATTTTGTGCTGGACCTGCTATATCCCAGACGGTGTCCCGTATGCGAAGGAATACTTGGAAGAAATCAGGGGCGGATCTGCGTATCCTGCAAAGAGCATCTTCCCTATATTCATGAACCTCTCTGCAAAAAGTGCGGAAAACAGCTGGCGAAAGAAGAGCAGGAATACTGTGCTGACTGTGAGAAAACAGACCATCTGTTTACCTGCGGCAGGGCTATTTTCCTGTATGAGAAGGATCTGCGCAGATCCGTCCAGCGGATGAAGTTTCAAAACCACAGAGAATATCTGGACTTTTACGCGGAGGAAATGGCGCGGGCAGGAGAAAAATATCTTCTCGCCTGGAAGCCAAAGGCGATCCTTCCGGTTCCCATGAACCGAAGAAAACGCCGGGAGCGGGGCTTTGACCAGAGCGTATTGCTGGCGAGAAAACTGCGCGACCTGACCGGGATCCCGTTGGACGAGAAGAGCCTGATCCGAATCCGCTATACCATGCCGCAGAAGGAGCTGACCGCAAAGGAGCGGAAAAGCAATCTCAAAGATGCGTTTTTGCTGGATCCTGACTGCAAAATACAGGAACCGGTGCTTCTTGTGGATGATATCTATACGACAGGTTCTACCATGGACGCCATCAGCAGGGAGCTGCGGGAACATGGCATCAGGGAGATTTATTTTCTGGTATTGTGTGCCGGGAGATCGTGAAATCAGTAACCTGTTTCCTCAAAATAGACGGTGAAATTCTTGACAGTGAGTGAGATTGTTTTTAAAATAGGATAGATTGTACATAAGACAGGAAAGAGGAAGAGAGTATTATGCCAGGTTTGGGAACGATCATCAATGTAGCCGCCATTGCGGCCGGCGGCATGGGAGGTCTTCTGTTCGGAAGGAAAATGGAAAAACGCTATCAGGACACTCTAATGAGCGCCAATGCGGTCTGCGTCCTTTTTCTTGGAATTGCGGGGTGCATGGAGCAGATGCTGAAGATTACCCAGAACGGGCTTACCTCCGGCGGGACCATGATGATGATCGGCAGCTTTGCCATTGGCGCGCTGCTGGGAGAATGGCTGAATTTGGATTACCATATGGAACAGTTCGGAGAATGGCTCAAGCGAAAAACGGGGAATGAGAAGGACGCCGGCTTTGTGGATGGCTTTGTGACCGCTTCCCTGACCGTATGCGTGGGAGCTATGGCGGTGGTGGGATCTATCCGGGACGGAATTTACGGAGATTACTCCATTTTAGCGGCCAAAGCGGTGCTGGATCTGATCATCGTGCTGGTGATGACTGCTTCCATGGGGAAGGGCTGTATTTTTTCTGCCGTTCCGGTTGGAATATTTCAGGGAATACTTACATTGCTGGCGGCGCTGGTGGAACCGCTGATGACAGAGCAGGCATTGTCGAATCTTTCGCTGACCGGATCAATGCTGATCTTTTGTGTAGGCGTGAACCTGCTCTGGGGAAAGAAGATCAGGGTGGCAAACCTCCTGCCCGCTATTTTTGTGGCGGTGGCGTGGGCGTTCCTGCCGTGATAAATTTGTTAGGGGTATGCATTTAATGCGACAGCCCCGTGCAAAATACATGGAAAGAAAGGCGGAGTATAGATGGAAAAGCGGGCATTGATTGCTATGAGCGGCGGAGTGGACAGTTCGGTATCTGCCGCTCTGATGCGGGAAAAAGGATATGACTGCATCGGCGTTATGATGAAGTTATTTCAAAATGAGACGGTGGATATTCCCAAAGGTCATACCTGCTGTTCGCTGGATGACGCGGAGGATGCCAGAAGAGTAGCGTTTCGTCTGGAGATGCCATTTTATGTGTTTAATTTTACCGATGATTTCGCGGGGCAGGTGATCGACCGTTTTGTAGCTGCCTACGAGACGGGAGCCACTCCCAATCCCTGCATTGACTGCAACCGCTATATGAAATTCGAGCGGTTATACCAGAGGGCCAGAGAATTGGAGTGTGACACCATCGTTACAGGTCACTACGCCAGAGTGGAATATGAGGAAGAGAAGCAGCGTTGGTTGCTGAAGAAATCCTTAAATACCGCAAAGGATCAGAGTTATGTACTGTATTTCCTGTCCCAGGAGCAGTTATCTCACACGCAGTTTCCTCTGGGGGAATATGAAAGTAAGGAAGAGGTTCGGACCATCGCGGAGCGGTACGGGTTTGTGAATGCAAGAAAGCATGACAGCCAGGATATCTGTTTCGTGGTGAATGGGGATTACGGTGATTTCCTGGAGCATTATACCGGGAAATCTTATCCTCACGGTTCCTTTGTAGATACCCAGGGTCATGTGCTGGGAGAACACAAAGGGATCATCCGCTACACCATCGGTCAGAGAAAGGGCCTGGGGCTGGCGCTTCCGGCTCCTCTGTACGTGTGCCGGAAGAATATGAAGGAAAATACGGTAATTCTCTCTCCGGAATCCGGACTGTATTCCAGAGAACTGATCGCGGGTGATTTTAACTGGATAGCGTATGAGCAGCCGACAGAACCTGTGCGGGTGACTGCGAAAACGAGATACCATGCCAAAGAAGCACCGGCGCAGGCAGAGGTTCTGCAAACCGGCCAGGTGCGGATCGTGTTCGACGAGCCTCAGCGGGCCGTCACGGTGGGACAGGCCGTGGTGCTTTATGACGGAGAACTGGTGGTGGGAGGAGGAACCATCACGGGGACAGAAGTGCAAGGGAGGGATGCTGTGTGACAGGTAAAAATAAGGAAATGCCGGTGAAAAAGCGTTTCCTTAAGTTTCCGCATATCGGTATGCGCCTTTATAAATCGGCAATTGGTGTGTTTTTATGTTTTTTAATCTATCTTATAAGAGGGAAGCAGGGAACCCCGTTTTACTCTGCCATAGCAGTACTTTGGTGTATTCAGAATGATACAAGGCACACCTGGGACAATGCCAGACAGCGTATTTTTGGCACTGCGGTGGGGGCTGTTTACGGATTGATCTATATTCTGTGTAAACTGTATGTGATTGACTTGGGAGATTCTATCTGGCATTACCTCTGTCTTTCCTGCATGGCGATTCCGGTCATCTACACTGCGACCAGGCTTCAGCGCAAGAACGCGGCATACTTTTCCTGCGTGGTGTTTTTCAGCATTACGGTCAATCATCTGATGGATGCCAATCCTTACCTGTTTGTGCTGAACAGGGCGCTGGACACCTTAATTGGCATTCTGGTGGGACTGGCGGTCAATTCCGCCCATCTGCCGACGAAGAAAAGAATGGATACGCTGTATGTGGCGGACCTGGACAATGCCCTTCGGGACGGGCATGGAAAGCTGGACGCCTACAGCAGAATTACGCTGAATACGCTTCTGGAAGAGGGACTTCAATTTTCCATCATGACGCTGAACACACCGGCGGCCTATCTGGAAGCGATGTCCGATATCAACTTAAATCTGCCCATTATCGCAATGGATGGAGCGGTCCTTTACGATACAAGAGAAAACAGCTATAAAAAGCAGTACGTGATCTCTCCGGGCGCCGCCCAGGAACTGGAACAGTTTATTATCCAAAGGGGATTTAATATATTCAGCAATGTGATTCTGGAAGATCTGCTTATCATTTATTACGGTGATCTAAAAAACCCGGCAGAACAGAAATTGCACGAGAAATTTCACAGGTCGCCTTACAGAAATTACCTTCATAAAGAGCGGCCGAAAAACCATCCGGTGGTATATTTTATGCTCCTTGATGAGACGGAGAGGGTAGACGGGCTTTATCAAGAATTGTGCAGGGAGGGATATCAGGATCAATTTAAGATTTTGCTGTATCCGTCGGAGGATGACCCGGAATATTCCTTCCTTAAGATCTATAACGCTAATGCCACGGCGGAAAATATGATCGATTATTTATTGAAGGAGACCCATTTAAACCGGCTGATCACAGTCAGCGACGAGCACAGCAGGCACGGGGTCATGTATGCCCACCATGACAGCAACCACATCGTGAGGATGATCAGAAGATCCTTTTTATATGGCGGCGAAATTAAGAAATAAAACAATTTTAAGAAAATAAAGTAAAAAGGGGAAAATCTTATATAAAAAAAGAATGTTCCCAAACAACTTGACAGGAAAAACGGTTAACGTTATACTCTTGGACAAAAGAAAGGTCTGAAAACAAAGGCGTTTTATGACGATAGGTCATAGAGCGCTTTTTTCGTTGTTTTTTACGCGTAGGAGCGCATAAGAATCAGGAGGGATTTGAATGATCAGGCTAGAGAATGTGAATAAATATTTTGGTGACCTGCACGTGCTCAAAGATGTAAATCTTGAGGTAAAAGAGGGAGAAAAGCTGGTGATAATCGGTCCTTCCGGTTCCGGAAAGTCAACTACCGTGCGGTGTATGAACTTCCTTGAGGAGCCCACCAGCGGAAATGTATATATAGACGGGACAAAACTTACCGGTAAAAATAAGATAAAGGTGGTGAGGGAGACCACTTCCATGGTATTTCAGCAGTTCAATCTGTATCCGCATATGACAGTGCTGAAAAATCTTATGATAGCGCCGGTCAAACTTCATCACAAGAGCAAAAAAGAGGCGGAGGAACTGGCATACCATTATCTGGATGTGGTCGGACTCAGAGATAAAGCGCAGGTATATCCCACTACTTTGTCAGGAGGACAGCAGCAGCGGATCGCCATTGCCCGCGCTCTGTGCGCCCAGTCTAAAATCATTCTTTTTGACGAACCAACATCGGCGCTGGATCCGGAAACCATAAAGGAGGTACTGGATGTGATGATCAAACTGGCAAAGGAAAACATCACTATGGTGGTGGTGACCCATGAGATGGGGTTTGCCAGACAGGTGGCGGACCGGGTGGTCTTTATGGCGGATGGACAGATATTGGAGGAGGGAACTGCGGAGCATTTCTTTGTAAATCCTGAAAATGAGAGGGTAAAGCAGTTTTTAGGAAAAATAATCAGATAGGTAGTATGGGACTGTCGCATTAAGCATTTTATTGCATAAATATTGTTTTCTGCAGATCGCTCTCAGAAAACAATATTTATGAAAAGTACGTATTTAGTGCGAAAGTCCGTTCTACATAGATTGCGGTATTTTACCGCAAAGCGGCGCGTGCCGATACATTTTGTATGAGAAGGAGGAAAAAATTATGAAAAAATGGAAAAAGGCAGGAGCTGCGGCTCTGTCACTGGCAATGGTTACCGGAGTGCTTGCAGGCGCGCCGGCAGTGAGCAGCGCGGCGGATACAAAAGCGGCGGATGTACAGGCGATCATTGACAGAGGGGTTCTCAGAGTCGGTGTAAAAAACGCTGTGATCGGCTTCGGATATCAGGATCCGTTAACAGAGGAATATTCCGGAATGGAAATTGAACTTGCTGAAAAATTAGCGGAGAAGCTGGGTGTGGATGTAGAGTTTACGGCGGTCACGGCAGCTACCAGAACAGAACTTCTGGATTCCGGCGATATTGACTGCGTGCTGGCTACCTTTACCATCACGGATGAGAGAAAAGAGAACTGGGACTTTACCACTCCGTATTACACGGACTATGTAAGCGTGCTGGTAGAAGACGCTTCCGGTATCACGGATCTGGAAGGGCTTGCGGATAAGACCGTGGGTGTATCTTCCGGTTCCACATCTGCGAAATCCCTGGTAAAAGCCATGATTGAGGAAGGGCTGATCAGTGAGGATAATTTTGATGAAGAGAGTTTTGATCCTTCCATCTGGGAAGAGGGCATCGCGTTCCGCCAGTATGATGATTATCCCACCATTTCTACCGCGCTGAGCGCAGGTGAGGTGGATGCATTCTGTGTGGATAAATCTATACTCGCGATTTACAGAACAGAAGGCCGTTCTTACATTGACGCGGAATTTGCTCCTCAGGAGTATGGTATTGCAACCACCAAGGATTCCGGATTGTCGGAGGTTGCGGAAGAGCTTATCACAGATCTGATTGAGGATGGAACTATTGAGGAATTGATCACCGAGAACGGTTTAGAGTAATAAACTGGAGGGGACTATGTCGGGCATTTTTTCAGCAAGAGCATGGAATAAAGTATGGTTATACAGAAAAACTTTTTTAGTAGGCCTGGGAAATACCCTGGAGACGGCTGCCATCGCGCTGGTGATTGCCTTAGCCCTGGGAATTATTTTCGGACTGATGGCCACCAGCGGAAAAAAAGTTTTGAAAGCGATCAGCAGAGTATATGTAGAATTTTTTCAAAATACTCCGATATTGCTGCAGCTGTGTTTTCTGTACTATGCCCTTGCCTTTTCCGGACATAGTCCCGGTATTTTAGTTCCCGGATTTACTGCTCTGGGCGTTTATACAGGCGCGTATATGTCAGAGGTGATCCGGGCAGGCATTGAATCTGTGCCAAAAGGACAGTTCGAGGCGGCTCAGTCCCAGGGTTTCGGATACATTTCCAGAATGGTCCATATCATATTGCCTCAGAGTATCAAGGTGATTCTGCCTCCCATGGCAAATACCATCGTTAATATGATCAAAAATACGTCCTGCCTGTATATTATAGGAGGCGCGGATCTGCTTTCTCTGACCTACAGCTTTGTGACAGGGGAGAACACAGGCGGAGCGTACGCGCCGGCCTATCTGCTGTGCGGGGTGCTGTTCTTCCTCATCTGTTTCCCGCTGTCCACTCTGGCCAGCGCATGGGAAAACGCAATTAAAAAGAGGGATCGGAAGGAGGTCGTCTGATGGAGAACATTCAGGGAAGCCTTTCTATGATAAAAAATCCTGCAATCCTGGTTTTCATTTTGAAAGGGGTTGCGTTTACGCTGATCATTTCGGTGGCGGCGGTACTGATCAGTATCCTTTGGGGATCCGTGCTGGCAATGCTGCGAAATTACTGCAACAGCGGGATGGCCAGAGTGCTGAAATGGATCTCGGTGGTGTATATAGAGGTCTTCCGCAATACGCCCTTGCTGTTCTGGATCTTTATCTGCCTGGTGTTTTGCCCAAGTCCGGCTTTCATGGACCGTCCCATGTTCGGACTTTCTTCCGTGAATAACAAGCTGCTGTTTAAAGCGGCCATGGCGCTGATATTATATACCTCCGGCGTGATAGCGGAAATTGTGCGGAGCGGACTCAATTCCGTAGCCGATGGACAATTTGAAGCCGGACATTCCCAGGGCTTTCATATGGTGCAGATCATGTGCTATATTGTGCTTCCCCAGGCATTCCGGGCGATCATACCCACACTGCTCAGCCAGATCATCACCACGATCAAAGACAGCTCTTTTCTGGCAAACGTTGCGGTAATCGAACTAATGGCGCGGACAAAACAGATACTGTCCGCTGCAAATCGCTATAATGGATCAAATGCCATTCATGTCTCCGATGTATTTATACTATTTGGACTGGCGGCGGTCATCTATTTTGTGATCAACTTTTCCCTGTCGGTAACAGTGCGCAAGATTCAAAAGCGCAGGGAGAAACAGGCAGTAGTGAGACCGGGAGCGGATTGAGAGCATGGAGGAAGAAATGGATAAATATGTAGTTACTATATCACGGCAATTCGGTTCCCTGGGCAGGACAATAGCACAGTATATGTCCAGGGATCTTAATATAGAATTTTATGACAGAGATATTGTGGAAGCGACGGCCAGGAGGATGGGGCTTCCGGTACCTGAGATCAGCCAGGAGGAGGAACGCGCAGGACTTTTCGCCAACAGAATGTATCCTCTGGGAATGGGTCTGACAAGCATGAAGCAGGAACTTTTTCAGGTGCAGTCCAATATTATCAGGGATCTTGCCCAAAAGGAATCCTGCATTATCGTGGGCCGGTGTGCTGACAGTATCCTGCAGGACATGGACAGAGTGTTAAATGTATATATCTATGCGCCTGCAAAGACCAGGATCCACAACTGCACCTCTATCCTTGGGATGGATGTGAAGACAGCCACCCGGATGATGAGGGAAGTGGACAAGGCAAGAGAAGTTTACCGTTTGAAATACTGCGCGGGCGTAAAAGAAGTATTTGACCACAGGGATATCATGATCGATTCCGGGAAATTTGGGGCGGAAAAGACTGCAAAGATTTTGTGCGGGATCGTAAAAGAACTATTTGAATAATCGTTCATTTTTTGTTGTTGAGGACTTGTATGAACTTGTTGGATATTATTGGTCCTGTCATGGTGGGACCATCAAGCTCACATACGGCGGGGGCTGTAAAAATTGGAAATATATGCAGAAAACTGCTGGGGGATACCATCAAAAGCGCAGAAATCTTTTTTCATGGATCGTTTCAGGCCACGGGAAAAGGACATGGTACGGACAAAGCCATCGTTGCCGGATTGCTGGGATGTGCGGTAGACGATATCAGAATCCCCGACAGTTTCGAACTGGCTGCCCGGCAGGGCCTGGAGTTTCGTATCAGGGGAATTGATCTGGGAGAGGCACATCCAAATTCCGTAAAAATAAACCTGACCGGAGTCACCGGTAAAAAACTGGAGATCATAGCTGCATCCATTGGCGGAGGTCGGATTCAGATCCATGAGATCGATGGGTTGACGGTAAATTTCAGCGGAGATTATCCGACCCTGATCGTACAGAATCTGGACCAGCCCGGGCATATTATGGATGTAACTTCTATGTTGGCGCATAAGAGTGTCAATATCGCGGAAATGCAATTATACCGGGAAAACAGAGGCGGCAATGCGGTGATGGTGATTGAGTGCGACCAGGAAGTGCCGAAGGATTCCATCAAATGGCTGGAACATCTGGAAGGTATTATAAAAGTGACCTATCTGAGTCTGGCGGAGGAAGAAGCTCATGTATAAAGCGCTGGAGGATCTGATAAGAGAAGAGCAAAGCAGCGGCATCCCTTTCTGGAAACTGGTGCAAAAAGACGACTGCAAAGAACAGAATAAATCCGAAGAGCAATCTTTCCAGGAGATGCAGTATATCTATCGGTCGATGCGAAGTTCCTTTGAAGAGTATGACGCAAAGCTCCTGTCCGCCAGCGGTCTGGTGGGCGGAGAAGGCGCCCGCCTGCAGAAATGGCGGGAAGCGGGAAAAATGGTGAGCGGAGAATTTATCAGTTCCGTGATGGAAAAGGCATTGAAGATCAGCGAGTCCAACGCTTGTATGAAGCGCATTGTGGCTGCTCCCACCGCCGGTTCCTGCGGCGTGGTGGCGGCGGTGTTTCTGGGCATACAGGAGAAGGAACAGATTTCTGAAGAAAAAATGGCGGAGGCGCTCTATGTGGCGGCCGGCATCGGAGGAGTGATCGCTTCTCGGGCATTCCTTTCCGGAGCCGCCGGCGGGTGCCAGGCGGAGATCGGTTCCGCCTCAGCGATGGCGGCCGGCGGACTGGTATACCTCCTGGGCGGAGACGCAGAGGGGATCGCCAACGCAGCGGCGCTGGCTTTAAAAAATCTGCTGGGTCTGGCCTGCGACCCGGTGGCCGGACTGGTGGAGGTGCCCTGTGTAAAGCGAAATGTGATGGGAGCCGTCAATGCCATCACCTCCGCGGAATTAACCATGGCAGGAATCCGGAGCAAGATTCCGCCGGATGAGGTGATCGATGCTATGCGTTTTATTGGAAGAGGCATGAGCGAAGAAATCCGCGAGACAGGGAAAGGCGGGTTGGCCGGCACGCAGACCGGTATACATTATCGGGAATCCATGAGCCAGAGCTGGTAAGGCGCGGGCTTGCTTCCTATCCTGCTTCATGTTAAGATAATCAAAACAGTACTTAACAGAGGAATGAAGTGTAGGAGGATAGAACAGTATTATGAAGGAGCAGACGGAAAATCTTACATGGGAGGAGATCAACACAGAGCATATCGTCCAGGATGAGTGGATTGATTTCAGGAGGTCGGCCTATCGTTTTCCGGACGGAAGCGTATTTGAGCCATATTACAGTTACAGCTGCAGGGATTATGTCGTGATCGTCGCATCGGATGAAGAGGGCAATTATCTCTGTGTCAGGCAGTTCCGTCAGGGAATCAAAGAAGTCACAACAGAGTTTCCGGCGGGAGGCATAGAGCGAAACGGTGAGAAAGAGTACGGAAAAGGAAAGGACACTTGCGCGGCGGAGGATGCGCTGGAAGCTGCGAGGAGAGAACTGCGGGAGGAGACAGGATATGAATCCGATGAATGGAATTATCTTCTTACCGTGCCGTCGAACGCCACAATAGCAGACAATTACGCGCACATTTTTCAGGCGAAAAATTGCCGAAAAGTGGCTGATCAGGCACTGGATAAGACTGAGTTTCTAAATGTCAGAAAGCACACTGCCGGCGAAATTGAGAAGATGATCTGCCGGGGCGAATTCCAGCAGGCGATCCATATCATGGCCTGGCTGTTGACACAGAGGAGATAATCTTGTCCGCAATCCTGTTTGAGGTGTTGTAACATAAAAGAGAAGTTTTAATATTTTCTCCATACGGTCTTATTTTAGAGATGTTATTAGGGCATCTCTATTTTTTTAGGGAAACGCTGAATAAAGCGTTTCCTGCACCCCTATATAGTTTATGGCTAGTGGAATTAAGCAAACCGCAGGCCCTGTCACTGGATGAACTGCTCCTGATCCGGTACAACGAACGGAAACCGGAACGGCTGAAGACCGGCTGCTGGACGCAAACGAAGCGCTGGACGCGGAAAACGCGCTGATTGCGGCAATGTTTGGCGAACGTCGTTATAAAATTTGCTCAGATAGTCCAAAGTGAGGATGTCAGGAGTAGAGATAATCCGTATAATTTGGTGTGAATAGGTATGGGCAGGTCTAAGTGTGCCCTTTTTACTGATACAACATGAGTGCTTTTAGCGCTCATGTCCTTACAGAAGGGAGGAGGTGATGTTTGTTGAGCAAGAAAACAAAGATTATGGTTGTGGACGACCAGCGAATGGCGCTCGGCTTTTTCGAGATGTATGTCAAGTCCTCCACGAATTACGAGCTGGTAAAGGCTCTGCCGACAGCAGAGACAGCAGTAACCTTCTGTGACCGACACGAGGTCAATCTGATCGTTATGGATATTATGATGCGCTATGGGATCGACGGATTGACGGCGGCGGAACAAATCAAGAAGCGGCATCCTCAGATCAAGATCATTCTGGCCACCTCTACCTCGGAATCGAGCTGGGAGGACCGGACCAGAGCAGCAGGCGTCGAGAGCTTTTGGTACAAGGAGTACTCCGATACATCGCTTTTGGAGATCATGGATCGGACGATGGCGGGCGAAAGAATTTATCCGGACGATCCTCCGAAGCCGGACTTCGGGCTTGTGACAAAAGCCGCCCTGACAGAAAGGGAGATGGAGGTTCTGCGGGAGATGACAGATAGCCTTTCCAATGGAGAGATTGCCAGGAAGCTGGGTATTTCCGTCAACACCGTCCGGCAGCATATCGAAAATATGCTGAACAAGACAGGGTTTGAAAACCGGCTCGACCTTGCAATCAACGCGAAGGCGTTAGGGCTTGTGGTCAGCGAAAAAGACCGTCTGAACGGAGGTGCACCGGATGGATAAATGCCGCCCGAGAACAAAGCGGACATGGGGAAGTTATAAAAAATAAAGGAGGACAAACATATGAAGGTCAAAAAATTCATGGCTGTTTTTCTGACATTTGTCATGCTGGCGGGGATGCTGCCTGCTACTGCGTATGCCGGCGAGTGTCCGGCGGAGGATTCATCCAGGAACGGTGGGAATCACTTCTGGAATGTGATCAGTGCAACGGATCCGACCTGTACATCACCGGGTACCGTGACATCACAGTGCGTTTATTGCGACACAACGAAAACGGAACAGACGGGTTCTGCATTGGGGCATAGTTGGAGTGACTGGGCGATAACAAAGAAGGCCACGTGTACGGAGAACGGAACACGTTCACGCACTTGCGGCGATGCGGGCAGACAGAAACAGAAAACATTGTTGCTGCCGGACACACATGGGGTGGCTGGACACAGACCAAAGCGCCAACCTGCGCTGCGGAGGGGACGCAGACGCGCACCTGCTCCGTGTGCGGTGTGACAGAGACGCAGTCCATACCTGCCACAGGCAATCATAGTTGGGGCGGCTGGAAACAGACAAAGGCAGCGTCCTGTACGGCAGGCGGTGAGGAAAGCCGTAAATGTTCTGTCTGCGGAAAGACAGAAACCCGTGCTACCTCTGCTTTGGGACACAGCTGGGGCGGCTGGTCGGTAACGAAAGCGGCTACCTGTATCTCGGAGGGTAAGGAGACACGCACCTGCTCCCGCGACGGCGCGAAAGAGACGCGATCGACCCCGCGGATCGCGCACAGCTGGGGATCATGGAGAACTACGCGGGAGGCAGCCTGCGACAGAACGGGCGTGGAGGAACACCGCTGTTCGGTCTGCGGTACGACCGAGACTCGTGAAATTCAGAAGATACCCCACACCTACGGGGAATGGACGGTTGAAAAAGAACCGACCTGCAGCGAAGAAGGAAAACAGACCAGAGTTTGTCAGGTATGCGGCTATGTGGACACACAGAGTATTGCAAAACTTCCCCATACGTTCGGGGAATGGACGGTAACGCTGGAGCCGACCTGTACGGCCGAGGGAGAACATACTCATACCTGCGAGGTATGCGGGTTGGAAGAATCAGAAAAAATGCCGATGATCCCGCACGACTTCGGCGAGTGGGAGATCATTTCCCCGCTGACGGATTTTTCCATCGGTATCCGGGAGCGTACCTGTAAGGTCTGTGGCCAGCTGGAGCATGAGGAGACAGAGCCTTCCGGCATTCTGCGCCTTGGTGACCGGGGTGAGGGTGTCAGGGATCTGCAGAATGCTCTGAATGAGGCCGGCTATGACTGCGGGACGGCAGACGGTTCCTTCGGTCCGAAGACCGAGGCGGCTGTCAAGGGGATGCAGGAGGATCTGAAGAAAGATCCGGACGGCGTGGGCTGGCCCGGTCTGGAAAAGATCCTGATCGACGGTCTGGAGCATGAAGAGGATCTGCGCCTGAGTGCGAAACTGGTTTCCGACGCGTCATGGTTTAAAGAAGGAGATACCGTAGCGTTTGAGGCGGTATTGGAGAATACCAGCGGCATAGACATCGATGAATTTACCCTTTATCAGATGTCAGAGCATGATGAGAATTATCCTTACTGGCTGGGTATGTTCGGCAGTGAAAAGCTCGCGGCAGGCGAGAGCAGAACGATTTCGGATCTGGAATACACGATCAGCGCCGCGGATGTGGCCGCCGGTCACGTGGTAGTCAGTTTTTATGTATCCGGCGACGGAGCCGGAGGAAAAACCCTGTATTCCAATCAGGCGGATCTGGGGATCAATACGCAGGCTCCGTGGCCCGAGATCGAGCTTTTCGCGAATGAAGTGGCAGTGCTGCCCTTTGTGGAGGATGCAGAGTTCACGGTTTCGATGACGATGATCAACCATAGCGCCGCTCCTGTCGCATTGGACGAGATCTTTTTGGACGAGTCTATAGAATCCATCTCGAAAGAGCCGTGGATGTCTGAGCTGTTGACTCCGGAAGTACCGTATCAGTTTGCCTATACAGGGAAAATCCTGTTTTATGAGGAAGGAATACCATGGGCGTACCGCACCATCAGTGCAAAATTACATGATCCAGAGAGCGGGGAAGAAGGATCGCCCGGAACGCATATCTTTCTGGCAAATCGGGTAGAAGGCCCGTCAGTCATGCTGATCGCCGACGATACCACCGGGATGGGCGGAGATGTGGGGGATATCATTTCTCTGCCGCTGGTTGCCATAAACAATGGTACGGTGGATCTGAAAGTGACGGATATCAGCGGAATGTGCCCGACAGATATTGCAGAATATGATCCGAAGTATAACACCCTGTTCCCTGCGGGGGAGGGCTTTGCTTTTAAGGTGAATGTGGAGGTGCTGCCTCAGGATGCCTACACGGCTTCACAGCAGGATCCGTCCGGACCATGTTTCTTTGATCGTTCCATTCTTTTGCGGGCTACACCGGCGGAGGGCGGTGAGGAACTGATCGATGATGAGTTGATCATGCTTTGGTTTAACGGTGCAATGCCCGGACTGACACTTGCGATGCATCAGATCACACCGGATCAGGAGATCTGGAGCCCGGATGAGGGCGGCCATATCGCCGATATTGAATACAGCGGCATCGTGAAAAATACCGGGGAGCGTCCTCTGACCGTAACAAACCTCCATGCATGGATGTATCCGGAAACGGAAGCCGCATTTATCGTATCTTCCTTTGACGAGCCGGTTCTGCTGAATCCGGGAGAGACACACTCCTTCACGGCGGTCCTTCCCATCAGTACCGATAATATCACGCCCGGTTCCGCCAGTGAGAGCGTGGACGGCGTGATCGAGGTCATGTTTGGCATGGTCGGAGAGAACCCTGTCGAAGGCGGCGCGATGACGCAGACCAGATATGATTCAGAGAATATTACCTTTACCTACAAGGTAAAGAAGGACGCCTACAGCTGGGCTCCTCCGTCGGAAGAAGAGGCTGAAGAAACCTTTGATGACAGTGTTTTTGTCCTGAAGAATATCACCAGCCATTCACAGGTCCAGGGACCGTATCATACGGATCTGTACGGTGAGGGCGAGGAGATCACCTATGAGATCAGTATCCAGAGTATTGCGGATGAGGAACTTTATGACGTCCTGCTGATCGACAGGATCGGCGGTGAGGAGACGGTCGTAGCGACCCTTCCGCAGCTGAATAAAGAGGATGGATATCTTTCCTTCCCGTATACCTATGTGGTAACAGCCGCGGATGTGGAAGCAGGTGAGGTGGAAAATCATGCATATGCCACCTATCGGGTAGGAAACAGCCCAGAGCGCGTGACGTCCTATGAAGATGTTGCTTTTGCAAGTACCATCGATATGAAAGTGCCGGATGGAGAGAAATCAGAGGATCTGGTGGTCACAAAGACTGCTTCCGGTAATCCGGGCGAGTCAAACGGAAGCTATGCTGCAGATGATGAAGTGACCTACCTCATTACGGTAACAAACAATTCCGATGAAACCATCCGCAACATTGAAGTGGTGGATGAAAAGAGCCAGGCAGGCACAGTGGGAACGATCGCAGAGCTCTCCCCCAGCATGAGCGAGACGGTGAGCTTCGTATATACAGTGACTGCGGCGGATGTAGCAAACGGAAAGGTACAGAATGTTGCCACAGCGAAGTGGACTGCCGGAAATGAGAACCGGTATGCGCCTTCCAACATCTGTACGATCTCTACCTTGCCGTCTCCGATGAGCATTTATAAGTACGATGCAGGAACCTCAGAGAATCCGGCAGGATATCAGCTCTCAGAGACGATCCATTATGAGATCACGGTCACAAACAACAGCGAGGAAATGCTGAACAACCTGCAGGTTCGGGATATGAAAAAGTCCGGAGACGGAATCGTGGGTACCATCCCGACACTGCCTTCCGGAGCGAGCGAAACAGTTGGCTTTGATTACACAGTCACGCAGGCGGACGTAGACGCGGGCAAAGTGGTAAATGTGGCTTGGATCGATCTGAATGATACGACCGGAAACAGCACCGGTTATATGACGGTCTATTCCAATGAAGTGTACATACCGACCATACATGCTCCGGCAGAAGTGTCCGTATTCAAAAGCGAGGAAACCAGCAGCATTGATCCTGCGGGTTATGAGCTGTATCACACTGCGCAAGGTCTGGTCGGAGTTACGAACCACGCGGATGTACCGTTGCTGGATGTAGATATTTATGACCTGCCGAATGGCGATACCACAGGTTACTATCTGGGCAGGATTGCGCAGATCGACCCCGGTCAGCAATTGTATCTGCCATGGGGCATGACGGTTACTTTGGAAGATGTGGAACGCGGTTACATGACGAACGCTGCGCGGGTGGAATTTACCGATCCTTACACCGGCGAGCCGCGTACGGAATTTGCGGACGAGATTACGATCAAAGTCAAACCGCTGGAGACGGTATACGGCGGTCTGGAAGTGGTGAAGAGTGTGACAAACACTCCGGCGAACGGCAGCTATTTTGTCGAAGGCGAAGAGATTGCGTTCCATATCGATGTGAAGAACCTTTCGGGCCAGAAAGTGACAGATCTTACGGTCTATGAGCCGCTGGTATCCGGAGGTATTCTGAAGGAAGTCGGTGAACTTGCGGATGGAGATTCAGTGTCTGGCATTGATGTATCGTGGACTGTCACTGCATAGGATGTGGCAAACGGCGAGGTAAATAATGTCGTAACTGTCCATGCAATGGGCGAGGATGGAACAAAGTATATTGTCCTGAGTAATCCGGCCATTGCGCCTGTTGGAGCGGACGAACCTGAACTATCAGACACACCGGATGAACCGAAAGCTTCCAGCACACCGGAAGGACCAGATATACCGGAAGAGCCGGGAACACCGGAAGAGCCGGGAACACCGGAAGAGCCGGGACAACCGGGAGCACCGGAAACACCGGAAGAGCCGGGACAACCGGGAGCACCGGAAACACCGGAAGAGCCGGGAACAACACAGACATCAGGAACAATACAGATATGGAGTAGTGCAAACCTGCAATCAGAATCTGAACAGAACGAGTATTGTAAACGCGTGTTGACCGGGAAAGGTGACGGCACAGCAGAATACGAAATGATCTACTGCGCTGAACATGCGGAAACTGCAGAGTCTGTCCGTACCCTTCTGGAACAGGCTGAGAGCGAAGAGGAAACACAGGATGCATGGCAGCAGTCCATAGAGCTGTGGACGGAGGCGCTGAACGCGGAATACGATGAGCTGTTCACTGAGGCAACCGATATGGAAAAGCCGTTCATTCTGGAAGAGCGCACACTGTTCTGGCTTCAGCTGACCTGCTATCAGGACGAACTGGCAGAGCGCTATGCGGACGATCCGGCAGCGGCATTGGCGAAGATATCTGAACAGTTGATGAATAAGACCGCTGATGTTTGCTATGAAGCACATACTGCACCGGAAAACCGGATCGACAGCTATGTGACCGGCAGGTATACCGGACTTGCGGACGCCGCACCTGCGGCCCCCTGCCTGCGGGATGTTACCGCTGCAGATACCGGCGCGAAGTATCGGGAAAACCTGTGTGAACGGCACAGGATCACAGAAGAGGCGATTGGGGCGCTGCTGTATGACGCAGCCGACAATGAGGCGCTGGCGAACGCATGGAAGAGCGCAAATCAGTTGTGGCTGGTAGAACTGGATGCCATCACCAATGAGCGGTATCTTGCTGCCGATGCAGAGGCGAGAGCACAGATCGCGGCAGAGCGCGTATCCTTCGGCAACTGGCTGAATGCCCGTGAAACCTTCCTGAAGGTTCTGTATCCGGACAAGGCAGAGATCGTGAACGAGGTTGTAACGCAGACGATCCGAAGCCGTGTACTGGATATGTGCGGAGAGAACGAATAAAGATTCTTTATGAAGAGTAAAGAACAGTATTTTAAGAACAGGATCTCGGGCGGTGCGGATATAGCCGTGCCGCCCAACTCCTAATAAATCGCTATGATAGAAAGGAAGTGCGGCAGCATGAAAAAAATAGCTTTGATTGGACTGATTGTGACGCTGCTGGTTCCAACCGCAGCGCTGGCGGATGCTTCTGACTTTGAATTTGATCCGGAGACGGGCAGTATTCTGAAATATGTCGGTACGGAACTGGAGGTCGTTGTCCCGGATGAGATCGACGGTGTGCCGGTCGTTCGTATTGGTTATGATGCGTTTGTGAATGAGGATGTGCAGATTACGTCCATCGTTTTACCGGAAGGACTGGAAATCATCGACGAGGACGCATTTCACTATCAGGGTTCCCTGCAAACGGTCGATTGTCCGGACAGCGTGCGCGTCATCGCGGAAGACGCATTCAATTACGGCTATTTCAGCGAGGAATTTGACTGGCCGGAATCGCTGGAGGAGATCGGTGAATGCGCTTTTTATAATACCCGTCTGTCGGGAACAATTGTTTTGCCGCCAAATGTAGCCGTTATCGGGGAAAGCGCGTTCGGAGTTACAGAGGTTGAGACGATCGTTTTGCCAAGTGCGGATATTCAGATTGAGGCAAACGCGTTTGAAGATTGCGAGAAGTTGAAGCAGATCGTTTTTCCGGCAGCGATCAGCGATGAAAAGCTGGCGGAATTTGCAGAACTGTTTGCAGAGATGAATCCGGATGCCGAGGTTGTGCGTGGGGAGCCTGCGATATCCGAGGAGGATTCGGCTTTGCCGGAAGTCGGCGAAGCTTCTGCTTCTGAGCCGGTTTCCGTGGAACCCGTGCCCGATGTGAAATATATCTGTGAGAAGGCAGCCATCAGCGGCTATGACATAGATCCGTCCATATTAGGCGGTGAATATTCCGTTACCTTCCATTCCGATGGCAGCTTAACCCTGATTTTCGCAGGCGCAGTGATAGACGATTTGGAATGGCGCGTAGAAGACGATGCGCTCGCAGCAGATTATTACGGAGCTGGAGAATTTCGCTTCGTTCCAGGCGAGCAGGGCTATGAACTGGATTATATGAATGCAGTACGGTTTTACTTTACGGCGGATTAATCAGGGCAAGAGAAAGGAGACAAGGTATTATGGGTTTATTCGGAAAATTATTTGAAAAGAAAAACTGTGACATCTGCGGAGGAGATATCGGACTTCTGGGAAACCGAAAGCTGGAGGATGGCAATCTGTGTAAAAACTGTGCGAATAAATTATCGCCATGGTTCAGCGACAGACGCAGCAGCACGGTTGCGCAGATCCGGGAGCAGTTGGACTATCGTGAGAAGAACAGGGAAGAAGTATCAAAGTTCCATACAACGCTTACCCTCGGTGATCATACAAAGATCCTCTTTGATGAAGATAACCGGAAATTCATGGTGACTTCCGCCCGTAATCTGGCGGAGGCAAACCCGGATGTGCTGGAGTATTCCCAGGTGACCGGCTGCCGGGTAGATACGGACGAACACCGCAGCGAGCTGAAAAGAAAAGACTCCGAAGGGAAGGAAGTGAGTTTCAATCCGCCCCGTTATGAGTACCGATATGATTTCTATGTGGTGATCAACGTCAATCATCCGTATTTTGATGAGATTCGATTCAAACTGAATAACAATTCTGTCAAGATCGCCCCGCCGCCTACCAGCCGTTTCGGTATGAATAGTAACAGTGGATTATCCTTTGCGAAAACAGATATGGAATTCCAGAACTGGCAGCAGATGGGCAATGAGATCGTAAAACGCCTGACCGACGTCCGGCAGCAGACCCGCGATGAGATCGAGGCGGCAAACGCGCCGAAGACTGCCGTTACCTGCCCGTTCTGCGGCGCGACCACGATTCCGGACGCACAGGGACGGTGCGAGTTCTGCGGCGGATCGGTGAACGGATAGGGAGAGGATGCCAGGTGATGCTCCGAAAATATACCGTTCTTTGAAAGAAACAACAGGAAAGGAAATGCTTATGCGAAAAGGAAAGAAGTTATTCGAACTGCTGCTGTTATGCGTTCCACTGACACTTGCTGCCTGTGGAAAATCAGAAAAACCGGAGCCGAAGAAAGACGTTGCAGATGTTACGGAAGCACCGGAGTCGACCAATACGCCGATGCCTCTGCCAAATGCGTTAATTCGTGAGAAGCCGCTTCCGGCGGATAGCGGAGAGCTGGAACTGACAAAACAGGAATACCCGCAGTTCCATCTGAACCTGAACCTGCCGGAGGGTACAGAAGCCTCGGCAGATGAGAAGAAGGCGGTCGTCACGGATAAGGACGGGATCTGGGAGATGGAATTCCAGCCGTTCCAGGCCAGCTTAAAGAGTACGATCGTAAGTAATATTGAAAATGAATACAGCTATGACGGCGAGACTGTTTTCCCGGACAGAGACGATATGGACGCGACGATCCAGGGATATGACGCGCATATCTATTCCACAAATATTAAGGAAAACTGGATCGACCCGGAGAGCGGCACAGTGCCGGCTGTGGATATTGTAGTTGATTATGGGAATACTCTGGTAGGACAATGGAACGGTCTGTGGATCCATCTGATCAGTACAGAATATGAAGAACACGACAATATCTACGATATTTACCGTTCTGATCCGGTGCTTGCAGTCCTGAACCATTTTGAGATCGTTCCTGGAGATAGCGGAAATACGGTCAGCGTAGGCGGTATTACTGTGACCTTCCCTTCCCGTTGGAAGGCGATGGAAGGAACCTTTACCGGTCCATGGGCCTCGATCGAGGATGAGGATTTAAACGGTGCGGTCTATGTTCAGAGCCAGACACCCGCGGATCCTGCTCAGGCCGCAAAAATGATCAGTGACGAGAGTTTTACAAAGACCTACGGGGATAAGGAATATCTCGGCGTGATGGATCAGACCGGGGATGAGACAAAGACATATTCCTTGAAGCTCTTCCGGGAATTCAGTGAAGAGCGCTGTCTGGGCGTAACGCTGACTCTTTTCGGACTTACGGAAGAAGAAATCCGGGCATTTGCTGATGGAGAGGTCTTTACGGACATCATGAATTCCATAGAGATCGACCCGACAGGATTTGTTGATCCGGATAAAGGTACGGATGATACCGGCTATATACGGAATAATGACGGCGTACTGATCGGATATGACGGAAGCGGCACGGAACTGGTGATTCCGCCCATGGTCAGCGGGATGGAGATCGTCGGAATCGATGAAAAAGCATTTTCCGGAAATACAAAAATTACCTCTGTTGTGCTTCCGGATACTCTGACTTATCTGGATGTAAACGCGTTCCAGGGCTGCACCGCTTTGCAGAATGTGAGCTTCCCGTCCTCACTGACTTATATCGGACCGGCTGCATTTGAAGACTGCACAGCCTTGAAAGATGTTGAGATTCCGGCATCCGTGGAAACCATCGAACAGAGCGCGTTTTCCAATGCGGGCGCCGGATCCTTTGCGGCGGAAGGAGCCGTGACCTATGGGTATGGAAGTCTTCAAAACAGCGGATTTGACCGGATCAAGATCGGGGCGGACAGCGACCTGTCGGAAGGTTATATTTTTGCAAACGCGAAAGCAGCGGAAATTTTGCTTGGCGGCGGGATCACAAAGATTGGCGAGCGGGCATTTTCTGGATGCGAAAACCTTACGCAGCTCATACTGCCGGCAACCGTGACAGAACTGGGAGCGGGCGCATTTGCAAGTACCCCTGCACTTCGCCGCCTGGAACTTCCGGAGGGGATCACAGAGCTTCCGTCCGATGTGTTCTGGAGCACTGGTCTGCATGTCCTGATCGTCCCGGAAAGCGTCACGATGATCAAAGAGCGGGCGATCCTCCTGTCATCGGGGTATGTCTGCCTGAAAAATCCGGCGGTGACACTGGAGAACTCGGCGATGATTTGCGATTTCCTCTATCTGGATGGTGTATACGATACCGGGGATGTTCCGGACAATCTGGAGAGTCAGGAAATCTATACTCAGGTTTATCTCGCTATGGACGCAAGTCTGGAGGAGTCAGGAGCGCTGGATGACTATCTGGAAAGTATCGGTATGGACCGGATTGCATGGATCGGAACCGCGCCGCAGTTTCTGGATCCGTATTGGGAAGCGTATATACCAGATGACCATTACCTGGCGGAATATACGGGAGATTCAACGGAACTCCTTATACCGGACCGTGGCGGAGAGGACATGATTTCGCTGTGGTGGATAAAAGAAGGCGCTTTTGAAAACTCTGACCTGACCACGGTCGTATTTTATGGAAATATAAATTCCATCGAAACAAACGCATTCTCGGGAAGTGGGAATTTGAAGGATCTGTGGTTTACCGCTGCACTTCTTAGATGGGTGGATGATGAAGACGGGCTTTGTCCGGATTGTCTGTCCGGTTTGCCGGAGGACGTGACCGTCCATCTGCCAGCCTGCCTGACCGAAGAGCAGCGCAGTCACGTGGAGGGGCGTCTGAAAGAAAGCGGGCTCGCGGAAACGACGGTCTTTGACTATTACAGTTTCCGGGAAGAATAAATCCGGAGAGGATAGACTATGAGAAGATGGATTCGGTTTGTTTCAGCGCTTTTGCCTGCAGTATGCTGTTTGGGTGTGACCTGCTGGTATGCAGAAGGAGCTTCGGCGGAGCACGGGAATCTGCTGGTTTGTGAATATTCCGTCCTGGGCGGCATGGAGAATGAGCATTTTATCATGACACTGACACTGGGTGGCGGTGCGGATATCCTTACGGTCGAAGAGGGAAGACAGTGGAAGTACGATTGGCGGATAGGGGATCCTGAGACGGATGATAGGCAGGTATCAGATGAGCGGCAGAGCGTGGAAACCTATCGGACTTCCTGGCATGCAATGAGCGATTTGGAAGAATATATTTCCCGCTATGATCCGGAAGGCTGGGCGGAGCTTCCGTATGCAGAAGTCTATGCGCTGGATGCGCCCACGGAGTATCTGCGGGTGGCCTATGCGGATGGAAGCGAATTTTCTATCAACAGTGACAAGGAACAGCCGGAAGGCAGCGGGAGTCTGATGCGCGATGTCTACCGTTACCTGAAAAGCTACATGGCAAAAGGCGAGCCGCCCTTTGAACTTTTGACCGAGGATGGTCCGATAGCCAGAGATGGCAGTCTGGTCGTCGGAACAGACATAGCGGCGGATGAGATTCAGGAATTTTATTATACCTACGCTTCCTCCACTAATCCGCCGGAATATCAAAGGTATTATTTTTCGACAGAAGACGGAACCTGGTTGTTTTCCCATGAAACAAGAGAGGGAGACCACTTTCCGCTGACAGAAGCGGATATCACGATCTCCGGACAGGTGGAATTGTCCGAAGACGAGAGGGAGGCTTTTTGGGACTGTGTCAGAAAGGGAAAAGTTAAGCAAAGGGAAGAACATGATGATACCGGAGATGCCGGACCGTGGCTGTATCTGTACTGGAACGGAGATCAGGACGAGTATCAGGAATTTTCCTTTGCATCATGGAAGGCGAAAACTTCTTTTGAGGAGCTTTGTGTTTTCCTGGCAAATTGCCGATAAAGAAGTACCATAAGTTTCCTGTCTGTCTTTCAAAAGACAAGCCATATTCCAATCCAAAAATTTTTGCAAAATAGACAATTTTCAAAACAGTATTAAAAAGTTCTTTACAAATTGGAACTGGGGCTGTTGCAAATTTCTGGAACACCCACTACCTTACAGAGGATTGCAGCCAGTATGCTTGTACAAAAAACACGTCTATCTCGTTCCACTTGCTGCAAACCTATCTGCACGCCGCTCAAATGCGATAGAAGCATATGCATTTTCGCGGCGGCAAGGTTTTGGCAAGAGTTCACTCGCACGACGATTGTTTTCATCAGACATTATTCCTTACAAGCCGTCATTACATAGTGGGTGTTCCAGAAATCAAGCCTTATGGGACGACTGAGGAAGTCGTCCCAAAATCCGCCTGATGGCGGATACGCCCCTGCGGGCCTAGGCGAGTACGATTCGGAAACACTTGATGTGTTTCCGAATCTATACATATGGATGCGCGGAACCCCTTATCTGTATTTTGCAGCATCCCTCAAAAATTATATTGACAAATAAGAAAAGATTTGATAGCCTATCTATGAACAAAGAGATTAAATGTTCATAGATAGGATTTTCATATAAACGGGAAGCTCACTTTTGTTCTCGTTGGAAAGGAGATTGGGATATGGGAAAAGCGTTCAGTGAAGAAGAACGGGCGCAGGTGCAGGAGAGCTTAAGACGGATCGGGCTGCGGCTGTTTGCCGAAAAAGGAATGAGAGGGGTATCTATCCGGGAACTTACTTCTAAGGCCGGGATCGCACAGGGAGGGTTTTATACGTTCTATGAGGACAAAGAAGACTTTCTGATCGACCTGATGGCCGTTCGCGTTGAGGAAAAACTTGTAATCATAAAGGAACAGAGGGCAGAATCACTTGAGAACCCAACGGATTATATTGTAGATATTTTTTTCACGCAGGGCATGCATTTGAAAGAGAACAAGGCCTTTGACAACGCGGTCAGCGGAACGCTGGAACTGTTTTTTCGCACGGAGAGCAAAATGAGCGCGAGAATCGGCGGACTCTACAGGGACTATTTTGAATTTATGGTTCGATATTGGAAGGAAAATGGATACCGGGTGGAAGCTGATATTGACGGGCTGATGAGCATCGTCCGGGTCGCCGGAGTCCTGTTCTCAAATGCTTCTCTGATCGGCGAAGATTATTTCGGGGAAATCTATAAAACTTTCTGCCGGGCGGAAGTGAGCAGGTTTTTGAGGGTGAGCAGATGAACAAAAAAGAACAACAGGAAGAAAAATACAGGAGAATCACGCAGGCAAAAATATATCCGCTTTTATGGCGTATGGCGATTCCTTCGATGATAGGAATGATGGTAAGCTCCGTCTACAGCATGACGGATACTTTCTTTGTCGGACTGCTTGGCAGAACAGAGCTTACCGCGTCGGTGGGAATTGTATTCTCCTTTATCTCCATGATACAGGCGATAGGATTTTGGTTTGGATATGGTTCAGGCAATTACGCGTCGCGGCAGATCGGTAAGAAGAATATCGGTGAAGCAGAAAAAATGGCTTCCATAGGTTTTACGCTGGCGATCGCTGCCGGATTGGTCATCTTTATTCTGGGTATGATATTTCTGCGCCCGCTGGCTGCGCTTCTGGGGGCAGGAATATCGGAGGAACTGATGAAAGCCACGTTATCTTATCTTAGGATCACGCTCATTTCGGTTCCGTTTCTGCTGGCGGCCAATGTTCTGTATAATGTACTGAGGCTCCAGGGCAGCGCCAGGGACAGTATGATCGGAATGCTTGCCGGAATGCTTCTCAATATCATCCTCGATCCGGTTTTTATCCTCGGGCTGCATATGGGTGTTGCCGGCGCTGCGCTTGCGAGTCTGATCGGACAGATATGCGGGTTTTTACTTCTTCTGCAGCGTACCGGACGGGGAGGAAATGTTTCGGTGTATTTTGGAAGATACAAACCGGATCTCGTGCATGTGAAGGAGATCATCGCGGGAGGCGCGCCAAATTTTTGCCGCCAGGGTATTACCAGCATTTCGGGGGTGCTGCTGAACCAGGCCGCCGGAAATTTTGGGGAGAGCGGCGTGGCAGGGGTGACGGTTGCGCTCAGGATCATTGCGATGGGGTACGCGCTTGTAATAGGCTTCGGACAGGGATTTCAGCCGATATGCCTTGTCAACTATGGCGCGGGAAAGTATGGCAGGATCAAAGAGGCGTTTCGGGACGCGCTGATTACTGCGACTGTTTTTCTTATCATTGCCGCGATGATTATTCTCTTCAAGGCAGAAGGGCTTGTAACTGTATTTACAGAAGATGAAGCCGCGGGAAGGATTGCGGCGGATATTCTGAAGGCCCAGTGCGCCGTACTTCCTTTTATGGGATATTATATATTGATCGGTATGTTTTTGCAGAATATCGGCCAGTTCACACGCGCCACTCTGGTAACCGTGGCGGAGAACGGGATCTTTCTGATACCGGCCGTTTTCATCATGCCTGCTCTTTTAGGATATAAAGGCTTTGTATGGTGCAAACCGGCGGCAAGTATCGGGGCGCTGGCATTTTCACTGTTTATTGGAACCAGGATATGGAAAACACATATGAAATCAGATGGAGGGAATTAAAAATGGAAAAATATATTTTGGCCTTTGATGAAATCAAAAAGCAGGATGTGGCAATAGCCGGAGGAAAAGGAGCGAACCTGGGCGAAATGACAAATGCGGGGATCCCTGTTCCGCCAGGGGCAGTGCTGTGTGCAGCGGCTTATGATAAATACATGGAAGAAAATAAGATTGACACAGGAAAGATCATGGAGCTTGCGGAAAGTGACGAAGCAGCGTCAGCGAATATCAGGGAAGCGATCCGGAAAGGCAGACTGCCGGAGGATATCAAAAAACAGATCGTATCTTTCTATGAAACGCTTGGAGGGGACGCCCGGGTGGCAGTCAGGTCATCCGCGACAGCGGAAGATCTGGAGGACGCCAGCTTCGCCGGGCAGCAGGAGACTTACCTGAATGTGGTTGGGACCAGGATGCTGCTGGAAAAAGTGCAGGAGTGCTATGCGTCCCTCTGGGGAAACCGGGCGATCAGCTACCGCAAGGTGCAAGGATATGACAAACAGAAGGTTTCCCTTGCCGTAGTGATTCAGCAGATGATCGAGAGTGAGAGCGCGGGAGTACTTTTTACGAGAAATCCGGCGGCAAATACGGATGATGTGCTGATCAATGCGTCGTACGGTCTCGGAGAGGCAGTGGTATCGGGGATCGTAAGCCCTGACGAGTATATCTGTGACAGGAACGGGAAGCTGAAGAAGTCCGTGATTGGCAGCAAGGAGATCCAGATCATTTATGACGCGATGGGAACAAAAAAGGTGCCTGTTTCCGGGGATCTGCGCAGAGCGCAGGTGCTGGATCCAGCCTCCATCCGGCGGCTGGTTTCTGAGGCTATAAAAATTGAGGCTCATTATGGGCACCCTATGGATATTGAATGGGCGATCCGGGGCGGGATAATCTATATCCTGCAGGCCAGAAGCATTACAACGACAGGAGAGGAATCCCAGATCCTCTTTAGCGATGAAGATTTTGCCGGACTTCCCAAAGCGGTGCCGGCCAGGGGACGCATGCGGGAAAATGTCCTTTTTAATCTCGAAAAGCTTCCCAAACCGTATTATCCGCTGGATCATGATTTTGGGGATGCGGTAGGAAAGCAAAAAGAAGTGCTGATCTTAGAGATGGGCATTCGCATGAATGAAATGTGTCCGATCAATGACGACGGTATATCCTCTTTTTCCCTGGGAGGCATGAAGCCTACCGGAAAAATCTTCCATCTGCCGGGCGCAATAAAACAGATGAAGAACAGTGCCTATAATATCCGGGTCTCGACGGAAAAGCTGACAGAGTGTCAGAAACGATTTGAGGAAGAGAAGGAACAAGAAAATTTCGGTATACGGGAAATCGGAGAGAGCCTCTCCCGCATGCGCAGCCTCATTGTGGATACGGCTTATGCCAGGTTCCGCTACGCCATTTTTCCGCAGGTTGTAGAAAATATAAGTCTGAATAAGACCCTGGGAAAGGTAGACAAGAATCTGAATTCCTTTGATCTGATGGAGGGGCTTTCCTATGTGACGGCGGATATCAACCGGGAAATGGACCGGCTTGCCCGGAATATTCGGAGCAATATGACCTGGCTTTCTGCGGTCATGACGCTGACCTACGGGGAGATTACAAGGGATTTCCCGGAGCTTGGCGCTGAATTTGATAAGTTTATGGAAAAGTATGGAAACCGTTCTGATTTTAACTGCTATTGCTTTGTATCCAAATCCTGGAAGGAAGACCCTGACCGATTCCTGGGAACGCTCCGGACAATGCTTCGAAGCGAAAATTCCCGTATATTGGGGCAGATGGAAAGCGAGAAAAAATTTGCTTCATTGATGGAAAAGGCGAAGAGGACGATAGGAGATAAAGCATATCAGAAATTTGAGAAAAAGGTAAAGGCAGTAAGGCACTACCACTATATCAGGGAGGCGACACAGTACCTTTGGGAGTCCGAATTTGCGTATTGCAGGCTTCTGCTGCAACAGGCGTCTTCTTTATTGAAGACAGGTTATGAGGATCTGCTGTATCTGTTTGCGGATGAATTTTTTGAGGTGTGCCGGGCGGGTGCGCTTACGGACCAGGCCAGGGGTCTGATCGAAAAGAGAAAAGGAAAGCGGCCTTTGGCGGAGGCGTACTGGAGCAGGAGCATTGCAAAGATGCTTGCTGCAGACGGAAGCGATATTACCGGTGTGAGCGGAAGCGTGGGAAAGGCGGTCGGCAGTGTACGCGTCATAAAGAGTCCCGAGGAGTTTGACAAACTTCAGGCAGGAGAAATTCTGGTGTGTACTTACACAGATCCGGAATGGACGCCGCTTTTTACACTGGCGGCCGGTGTAGTCGTTGATACAGGCGGAACCTTAAGCCATGCGGCCATTGTAGCCAGGGAGTACAAGATACCGGCGGTTCTTGCAACCGGCAATGCCACAGAAAAACTGAAAGACGGGGATATGGTTATCGTTGATGGAACAAATGGTACTGTGGTGATCGCGCAGCAGTAGATTTAGGTGACTGTTGCAATAAAAACCTCCAATTATACAGAGAATAACAGAAATGTATTTTTGGAGGTGAAACGGATGATGAAAGTGTGCATCGCAATAGCCGGAATCCTATCCTCATTGGTATTGTATTGCTGTATAGTGATCGGCAAGAGGGCGGATGAGCATATAAAAAGATTATTTGAAAGAGAATCTGGATCAGAGGAAGGGAAAAAGTGAATTAAGGCTTGTATTTATCTGCTGTATCTGGTACAATGTTGTGCAGAACAAATGTTCTGATTGCAATAAGGAGAAATTCTGTAATGGATCATTTTGAATTAGTATCAGAATATGCCCCTACCGGCGACCAGCCGGAGGCGATAAAAGAACTTGTGAACGGTTTTAAGGAGGGCAACCAATGCCAGACGCTGCTGGGGGTTACTGGCTCCGGGAAAACCTTCACCATGGCGAATGTCATCCAGGCTCTGAACAAGCCTACGCTCATCATTGCCCACAATAAAACGCTGGCGGCGCAGCTTTACGGTGAGTTTAAAGAATTCTTTCCGAATAATGCAGTGGAGTATTTTGTGTCCTACTACGATTATTACCAGCCGGAGGCATATGTGCCCTCCTCGGACACTTATATTGCCAAAGATTCATCCATCAATGAAGAAATTGATAAGCTGAGACTTTCTGCCACAGCTTCCTTAGTGGAGCGCAAAGATGTCATTATTGTGGCCAGCGTATCCTGCATTTATGGCCTGGGCAGCCCGGTAGATTACCGGGATATGGTGATTTATCTGCGTCAGGGGCAGGAGCGGGATCGGGACGAGATCATCAGGAAGCTGATCGATATTCAGTACGAGCGCAATGATATGGATTTTCATCGAAGTACTTTCCGGGTGCGGGGAGATGTACTGGAGATTTTTCCTGCTAACGGTGAAGATTCTGCCTACCGGGTAGAATTTTTCGGGGATGAGATCGACCGCATTACGGAGATTGATGTGCTGACCGGAGCAGTGAAGAAGGCGCTGGATTTCATCGCGGTATTTCCGGCGTCTCATTATGTGGTGCCTATGCAGAAAATTTTAGATGCTACGGTGGAGATTGAAAAAGAGCTGGCGGAGCAGGTAAAATATTTTAAGAGCGAGGATAAACTGCTGGAGGCCCAGCGCATTGCCGAACGGACGAATTATGATGTTGAGATGCTGCGGGAGACCGGTTTCTGTTCCGGTATCGAGAACTACTCCAGGCACCTGGCCGGATTGCCGGCGGGGGCTACGCCGAACACTCTGATGGATTTCTTCCCGGATGATTTTCTGATCATTATTGACGAGTCCCACATGACCGTGCCGCAGATACGGGCGATGTATCACGGGGATCAGTCCCGGAAGACGACGCTGGTGGATTACGGTTTCCGTCTGCCCTCTGCTAAGGACAATCGTCCTTTGAATTTTGAAGAGTTTGAAAGTAAAATAGACCAGATCATGTTTGTTTCCGCCACTCCGGGATCTTATGAGGCAGACCATGAACTGCTTAGGACGGAGCAGATCATCCGTCCCACCGGTCTGCTGGATCCCAGGGTGGAGATTCGTCCGGTGGAGGGGCAAATAGATGACCTGGTGGGAGAAGTGAACCGGGAAGTGGCCGCCGGAAACAAGATTCTGGTGACTACACTGACGAAGCATATGGCGGAGGATCTGACGGACTATATGAAAGAGGTCGGTATCCGCGTCCGTTATCTTCATTCTGATATTGACACGCTGGAACGCACAGAGATCATCAGGGATATGCGCCTTGATGTGTTTGATGTTCTGGTGGGGATCAACCTGCTTCGTGAAGGATTGGATATCCCGGAGATTTCTCTGGTGGCGATACTGGATGCGGATAAAGAGGGGTTCCTGCGTTCTGAGACATCCCTGATCCAGACCATCGGCCGGGCAGCCAGAAACGCGGAGGGTCATGTGATCATGTATGCGGATACGATCACCGATTCGATGCGAAATGCCATCTACGAGACGAACCGGCGCCGGGAAATCCAGCAAAAATACAATGAACAGCACGGTATCACGCCCCGGACCATCCGCAAGGCAGTTCGGGATCTGATCAGTATTTCGAAAGAGATTGCGAAGGAAGAGAAAGAGTACGAGAAAGATCCGGAATCCATGAGCCGTGAGGAATTGGAGAAGCTGGTGAATGAGGTGCAAAAGCAGATGAAGAAGGCCGCCGCGGAGCTGAACTTTGAGGCTGCCGCAGAGCTTCGCGATAAGATGATCAAGCTCAAAAAATACCTGCAGGAGTTGGATTAAAAAATGGAAGAAAAGAAAGACATAAAGAAATATATACGCATAAGAGGAGCCTGTGAACATAACCTGAAGAATATCAGCCTGGATATTCCCAGAAATCAGTTCGTGGTGCTGACCGGGTTATCCGGCTCGGGAAAATCGTCCCTGGCCTTTGACACCATCTATGCGGAAGGACAGAGGAGATACATGGAATCTCTGTCTTCTTATGCCAGACAGTTTCTGGGACAAATGGAAAAACCGGAGGTAGAGAGTATCGAAGGACTTCCCCCCGCCATATCCATCGACCAGAAATCTACGAACCGAAATCCCCGTTCTACCGTGGGGACAGTGACGGAAATCTATGATTATTTCCGGCTTTTATACGCCAGAGTTGGGACACCCCACTGCCCAAATTGCGGCAGGGAGATTAAAAAGCAGTCCATCGACCAGATGGTGGATCAGCTGATGGACCTTCCGGAACGCACAAGACTGCAGCTTCTGGCGCCGGTGGTGCGGGGCAGAAAAGGTGAACACGTAAAACTTCTTCAGCAGGCCAGGAAGAGCGGATACGTGAGAGTACGCATTGACGGCAGCCTGTATGAACTTTCCGAGGAGATCAAACTGGACAAGAATATCAAGCATAATATAGAGATCCTGGTGGATCGTCTGGTAGTGAAGCCGGGAATTGAAAAACGTCTCTCAGAGTCTCTGGAACAGGTGATGACCCTGGCGGACGGTCTGACCATTGTGGAAGTGCAGCAGCCCAGGACGGATCTGAAACAGCCAAAGGAGACCAGACTTTCCCAGGATGATGCCAGGACTCAGAATGAGATCATTACCTTCAGCCAGAATTTTGCCTGCCCGGACTGCGGTATCAGTATTGATGAGATTGAACCCCGCAGTTTTTCCTTTAATAATCCTTTTGGAGCGTGTCCGGAATGTTTTGGACTGGGTTATAAGATGGAATTTGATGTCGATCTCATGATTCCAGATCAATCCCTCAGCATTGAGGAGGGAGCGATCGCGGTGGTCGGGTGGCAGTCCTGCAAGGACAAGGGAAGCTTCACCCGGGCGATCCTGGACGCCCTTGCGGAGGAATATCACTTTGACCTGAGTACCCCCTTTGAACAGTATCCGGAAAAGATCCGGCATATTCTGATCTATGGAACAGATGGGAAAGAGGTTAAAGTACATTATAAGGGGCAGCGCGGTGAGGGCATTTACGATGTGGCCTTTGAAGGGCTGATCAAAAATGTGGAGCGGCGTTACCGGGAGACTTTTTCAGAGTCCAGCAAGGCGGAGTATGAAACATTCATGCGGATTACTCCCTGTAAAGCCTGTCATGGACAGAGGCTGAAACCGTCGGCGCTGGCTGTCACGGTAGGAGATAAGAATATTCATGAAATTACTTCTCTGTCTATCGGGAAACTGCAGGACTTTTTAAATCAGATGCAGCTGTCCCATCAGCAGGAGCTTATCGGACATCAGATCTTAAAAGAGATCAAAGCCCGGATCGGTTTTCTGGTAGATGTGGGGCTGGAGTATCTGAGCCTGGCCCGCGCCACCGGAACACTTTCCGGCGGTGAGGCGCAGCGGATACGTCTGGCTACCCAGATCGGTTCCGGTCTGGTGGGCGTGGCTTATATTCTGGACGAGCCCAGTATCGGTTTGCATCAGAGGGATAACGATCGACTGTTGAACTCACTGTTTAAACTGAGAGATCTGGGCAATACGCTGATCGTGGTGGAACATGACGAGGATACCATGCGCGCCGCTGATTATGTGGTGGATATCGGTCCGGGAGCCGGGGAACACGGAGGATATGTGGTGGCGGAAGGTACGGCGCAGGCAATCATGGAAAATCCGGATTCTATCACCGGCGCTTACCTTTGCGGAAAACTTCAGATACCGGTTCCGGAGAAGAGGAGGAACCCTACAGGATGGATGAAGGTGACCGGCGCGGCGGAGAATAATCTGAAGAACATCAGCGTGAATTTCCCGCTGGGCGTGATGACCTGCATCACCGGTGTGTCCGGTTCCGGGAAAAGTTCCCTGGTCAATGAGATCCTCTACAATGTCCTGGCGAAAAAACTGAACCGGGCCCGCACGATCCCCGGAAAATATAAGAGCATTACGGGGATCGAACAGCTGGACAAGGTGATCGCCATTGATCAGTCTCCCATCGGAAGAACGCCCCGGTCGAATCCTGCTACCTATACCGGCGTATTTGACCAGATCCGGGATCTGTTTGCGGCTACTTCCGACGCGAAAGCCAGAGGCTATAAGAAGGGCCGGTTTAGTTTCAATGTGAAAGGCGGACGCTGTGAAGCCTGCAGCGGAGACGGTATCCTAAAGATTGAGATGCATTTTCTCCCCGATGTGTATGTACCCTGCGAGGTTTGTCATGGCAGACGGTACAACCGTGAGACTCTGGAAGTTAAATATAAAGGGAAAAGTATCTATGATGTGCTGGATATGACCGTGGAGGAAGCCTTGAAATTCTTCGACCATGTTCCCTCTATTCAAAGAAAAATAGAGACGCTTTACGATGTGGGATTATCTTACATTCGTCTTGGACAGCCCTCTACGGAACTCTCCGGCGGAGAGGCGCAGCGAATCAAACTGGCGGCCGAGCTGAGCCGCCGCAGTACAGGAAAGACCGTTTATATCCTGGATGAACCCACCACGGGTCTTCACTTTGCGGACGTACACAAACTTACAGACATTCTGCATCGACTGGCAGATGGCGGCAACACGGTGATCGTCATTGAGCATAATCTGGACGTGATCAAGACTGCCGATTACCTGATCGACATGGGCCCGGAGGGCGGAGACGGCGGCGGAACGGTGATTGCGGAAGGTACGCCGGAAGAGGTGGCGGAAAATCCGGCTTCCTATACAGGACAGTACGTAAAAAAATATTTACATGGGGCTGTCACAAAAAACAGGTAAGGGGTTCCGTGTATCCATATGTACGCGAAACTCCATTAGCCAGTATTTTGCTGCAGACCCTGACTTGCACGGTGTTTGCCAAATGCTGCCGCAAGAGGCGCAATGGCTCGGGGCTTGCGTAAATGGAAAAAAGTCTGGCGTAAGCCAGACTTTTTTCGGGAAAGAGAAAAAATTAAAATGTTTTGAGGGAGTACTTCGCAGCGTGTGGGCACTACGAAGTGTGAGTTATGAAACATCTTAGCTTCTTGCTAAGATGTTTTTAGTATACCCGGGAATTGTGTTTAAAATGTGTTCAGAATGAAAAGAAATTCTAAAGATTCTTATGAAATTCCTATGGAATTCTAAGGAAACGCTGGTTTAATCAGCGTTTCCCTAAGAAAACACGGATTTATTCAGTTTTTCCCTAAATCCCCAGGGCAACAGAAGAAGCTATTATAGTGGTTTGGTATAAAAAGATGGAAAATCTGCCATACTGTAGTTATGAAGTTACCATATTATTAAACAGTACCAAGGAGGCGGGCGATAAAATGGAAGATAATCAAGCGGAAAAAAAACAGCAGAGGGACGAGCAGTACAATAAATATGTGAAGCAGGTGACTCCTACCCACAATCTCTGGCTGAATATGGCAAAGGCGTTTCTGGTGGGAGGAGTGATCTGTGTGTTAGGACAGGCTTTGCTGAATTATTTCACAGGAATCGGTATGGATAAAGAGACTGCCGGCAGTTGGTGTTCGCTGATCCTGGTAGCATTAAGCGTTTTACTGACGGGATTGAATCTCTACCCAAAACTGGCGAAATTCGGCGGAGCCGGAACTTTGGTGCCCATCACAGGCTTTGCTAATTCGGTGGCGGCATCGGCAATCGAATATAAAAAGGAAGGGCAGGTCTTTGGTATCGGCTGCAAGATCTTTACCATAGCGGGGCCGGTGATCCTGTACGGAATCTTCTCCAGCTGGCTGCTGGGATTGATCTACTGGATCCTGCGATTGTGCAGAGTGGTTGCCTAAGAGCCTGTCGCACTAAGCATTTTATTCCATAATTATGGTTTTCTGACGCAGTGTCATTGGAATGATGCCGACGACCTGTCAGGTGCGCGAAGCGCGCGTGACGATACAAAACGTATGATGAGGCTCTCAGAAAACTATAATTATGTAAAGTATGCATTTTGTGCGACAGCCCTAAGAATCTTAAAAAACGATAAGAAACGAGGAACTAAGAGATGGATAATAATAGAATGAGAGGAAAACAGAGCATTGAGCTGGATCGTGGGGTATACATCATGAGCAGCGCTTCTGTGACAGGAAAAAAAGAGGGCGAGGGTCCATTGGGAGATAAATTTGATATTGTGTGCGATGATCCGATGCTTGGACAGGACAGTTGGGAACTGGCGGAGAGCACGATGCAGAAAAAGGCCGCTCAGACAGCTCTTGAGAAGGCTGGCTTATCTGCTTCACAGCTTCGTTATATTTTTGCCGGGGATCTGCTGGGGCAGCTGATTGCTACCTCCTTTGGGTTGGAGACATTGGACGTCCCGCTGTTTGGCCTTTTTGGAGCATGTTCCACCTGTGGTGAATCCCTGGCTCTGGGGGCAATGACCATCTGCGGCGGTTATGCCGACTATGTGATGTCCCTCACATCCAGTCATTTTGGAAGCGCGGAGAAACAGTTCCGTTTTCCTCTGGAATACGGAAATCAAAGACCCTTGTCCGCCACCTGGACCGTTACCGGGAGCGGCGCGTTCATTTTGTCCGGAAAAAGAGGGAAGGTGCGGATCAGTGGAATAACCACGGGAAAGATCGTGGATTATGGCGTGAAGGATTCTCTGAATATGGGAGCAGCCATGGCGCCGGCTGCCTGTCAGGCAATTACTCAGAATTTTAAAGATTTTGATCGGAAACCGCAGGACTACGACCGCATTTTCACAGGGGATTTGGGTTATGTGGGGCAGCAGATACTCTGGGATCTGGTCTCCGAGCAGGGGTATGATATACGGAAAAATCATGGAGACTGCGGCATTGAGATTTATGACCAGAAGACTCAGGACACCCATGCCGGCGGCAGCGGCTGCGGATGCAGCGCAGTGACGCTGTCCTCTTATATTTTGCCTCTTTTGGAACAGGGCACCTGGAAAAGAGTACTTTTTGTACCCACCGGAGCATTGCTGTCTCCTACCAGTTTTAATGAGGGTCAGAGCGTTCCGGGCATTGCTCACGGAATTGTCCTGGAGCACTGCAGATAGTCATCAGAAAGGAGAATGAAATGAGTTATATTAACGCTTTTTGGGTAGGTGGATTAATCTGCGCACTGGTGCAGATCATTTTGGAGAAGACAAAGATGATGCCGGGCCGGACCATGGTTCTCCTGGTCTGCACAGGAGCGGTGCTTGGCGCGATAGGAGTTTATGGACCGTTTCAGGAATTTGCCGGAGCAGGGGCCTCCGTGCCTCTTCTAGGCTTTGGAAATGTACTCTGGAAGGGAGTAAAAGAGGCGGTGGAGACAGAAGGATTTTTGGGTATATTCATGGGCGGCTTTAAGGCCAGCGCAGTGGGCATCAGTGCCGCGCTGATCCTGTCCTATCTGGCCAGCCTGATATTTGATCCGAAGATGCAATAAAAATGAAATAATAGACATGATATATAGTTGTCATGTTATAGATGACTTTCAAGGACGGCACAGAGATACAAGCATAACAGAATACGGGCAGATTACGGCATCCGGCTGCGGTCGGGTGTCTTTTTTTGTAATATAAATAGCTGCATAAACCGATAACAAAATAATTTTAATATAATACAGTATTGAAATAAAGTTAGAAATAGATATAATCATTAATATAAAATAAATAATCCTGAATTATTCATGGAACAGTATCTGAACGGAAGAGACTGTACCATGAATCCCCAAAAATTGATCCATGCAGCGAACTATCCTCATCCACATGAAAAAAAGGGTATAAAATCCCTATAGTGGACATTGAATAGTTATCCAGCTGTCAAGGTTCGTTAATAGTTGTTATTCCAACTGCACCTGTAGCTTACTGATATTGGAAAGAGTTTCATAGAACTCATTCTTATAAGGGCAGCTACTACACAGTTTGAATGTTATATATCTTGCTGAATGAATTACTTTTGCAGCAATCTTCAGCAGTTTTAAACGGACGGTATCAATGCGTTGTTTACGCATATTTGCAGATAACGCCAATCGTCTAAACCAATTAAATATGTTATAAGCAAGTGCATGTATCTGAAGTCTGTTGGCATTTACAATCCTTGTGTGGCTACTCACAGAAGCAAAGTCAAAACCAGTTTTGCTCTCCTTGATAAAGTTTTCCATCAGACCTCTTTTACAATAAAACTTGATGATGTATTCAGGGGATGAATCCATGTTTGTAACAACGAATGTGTACATGTAGGTCATCTGATTTTCGGGCTTTTCAACTTTACAGACAACACGTCTTTCGTAAGGCCATGGACCTGCCTGATACATGAATTCACCATAAACTACCGCATAGTCTACTTTGTTATATTTGGTGATTTCATCAAGGTCATCTACGAGACAGGATGCTTTCTCACGTAGTACAGCATTTTCTTTCAGGCGAATTGCATAGCGGGTGCCATTTTCTTCGCATTGTTTATATAATGCAGGCGTTGCAAAGCCGCTATCTCCACGAAGGAAAAGCTGAATGCCAGGATAATCTTCCAAGTATTCATCAAGAATAGGTTGAAGAAAATCCACTACACCTGTGCAGGAATACTGGGTTCCATCACGAAGCTGGATCTTAATCAGGTCACCAGTGATGCCATCATAGCAGACAAGCGGATGATATCCATTGCTCTGATAGTGGAAGTTAAAGGCTCTGCCTTCCTGCTTGCCATAGGCATCAAGAAGTGTAGAATCCAGATCCAGGATAATGGCCTCAGGTATCTGAATGCTGTAAATTTTCTTTCTAAGAATTCGACTTATCGAAAGAAACTGATTCAGGGAATCCTCATCCATTCGATTATGGAATCTTGAAATGGTCGGCTGTGAGGCTAAAGCATCTTTGTTTAGCATCGCTTTAAACACAGGATCATTTGTAAGTTCATCGGAAGCATTGTCTTCGAAGTAACCTGCAATGATCATATATATCATCTGAAGGAGATTTTCCTTGTCAGTGTGATATCGGAATAATGCAGAATCGTTGGTCTTAAATGAATGACTGAAAAGTTTATCAATTCCAAGTTTGCTTACGAATTCTTTAATGAGAAGTAAGCCTGCATCGGAGGATAAATCGCCTCCATCGAAATTAATTTTAAACTGTCTATTGCTTTCAAGAGAAAAGGTGTTTACAATACTCATAAAGGGCTCCTTTGTTAGTATTATTAATGGCTTCGAACACCTTAATTTTACCACATTTGGATGCTCTTTTTTATTCATTTAAAAAGTGAAACGCAATATTCAGTTGAAATACAGTAACTATGTGGCTTTCAGCCATTTTCACGGCACTGCCGTGAATAATCTAGGATAATTTAAATTATGTTATAACATGTAGGAGAAAAAATGAGGAGTAATGTAAAGGGCGGGTTTTGTATTGTGATGGCCTTTTTGTTAGGGTGCCATCCAACGTTATGCGTAGCGGCTGAAAGTGAGCAAAGTTCAGTTATTCGAGGAGATGGTTACGAGATTCGGTCAAATTGGGATGGTACGGAGACACTGATTTTTAACGTGATTTGGAAACTTTGACAGAGTCCGGAGAATACGATGTTCAGAGTCTTATTTTTGATGAAAAAGAATTGGAAGGTATACCAGAGACAGAAGAATTTAATCTGGATACGCACATTGAGGGAAGTGGTGAGAACACTAATGTCACTATGGAGTATGGAGACTATGTAATCTCATTTTCGCCTGAAATTATTGAGGATGAACAAAATATGGAAAAAGCAACTGCTGGGAATGTGGAAGTGCAGGAGGGAATAAAGACTTTTTCTAGTGAAGAGGAAGAAACAGAAGAGGAAGAAACAGAAGAAAATTTGTTTCAAACAGAAAAAGAAAGCGAAATAGATATTGAAAATATTTCCGAAGATAATGAGGGTAACCATGCTTTCGAAGTAGTTGAGTATGAATATCAAGATATCACTGAGGAGGAAACTCAGACTGAAGCGGAAAGTGAAATTGTAGAAAAAACTTCACTTGAATCTGAGACGGATAGCGAAATGTCTGATGCTTTTAAAACTGATTCGGAAAGAAAAGGTGAGGGTCAAACAGAAGATTTCCGCAAAGAAGAGATGCAAAAAAGCTCTGCTCAGATTCCGGATTCTACTATCCGTTATCGAAAGTTGGAAAATGGCGTGAAAGAGGAACTGGTGATATATGGATATCGTGGAGGTCATAGGGTAGACTATCAGTTTCGTTTGAGTGGTCTGCATCCGGTACAGGAGGGACAGAAAATTTCTCTGAAAAATGATTATGAAATAGAGATGGCAAGGATTAGTGCGCCTTATTTGTATGATGCAGTTGGTGCTGAATGTCTTGATATTCAAGTGATGATACAGAAGACAGGAGATGGAGAGTACGAATTGTCGTACATTCCATCAGATGCGTGGCTGGCAGATCCATCCAGGGTATATCCCGTAGTATTGGATCCTACGATTACTACAGGTTCAAGTCAGGATGTGGAGGACAATCATGCCGGTGATGGATCAGATCAAAATAATCATTATCCGCATGATCTGGGATATATGTATGCTGGAAACAAGGATGGAATTAATTATATTACATACTGCCGTCCGGTAATTCCAGACAATGTGAAAGAAATTGCCGATGAGATAATAATTACAGATGCTACTGTAAGTATTTATGTAGAAGAGAAAAAAGGAAATGGGCCTTATACGTTTCATAGAGTAGGAGAGTACTGGCAGTCTAATACGATTCAGGGAAGTAATCAGCCCCAAATTTCCAGTACAGTTTATCTGACCGATTCACTGAATGAAGGAAACCATACACTGGATATTAAACCGATTGTTTCTACTTGGTTTAATACACTGGATCAAAAAGCTAATAGAGGTTTTGCTATTAAGGGAAACGGCAAGAAGAATGACTACGTCAAAATGGCGTCCTCTGATTCCGGAGATTCCCATATGCTAAAATTCAAGATTACATATAAAAGGATTAAAGAAAGCGCAAATCTTAATCCGCGGATAACTGCGCATAGCAGTGGGATGAACAGCGGTACAGGATATGTACAATTGAAATGGAACAAACTTTCTAATGCGGAAGCATATTATGTGGCTGTTTTTAATGGCAAGGACTATGAGTATTTTTTTGTTGGCAATGTGAATTCGTGGAGTACAAAGGGATTGAATATCTGGCCTACTCAGGAGGAAATTGAGTCGGGAAGATATAAGCTGCATGCGGATGGAAAGGGGGCGGAATTACCCTGTATTCCGGCTTTTACCTATGAAAATGTAAAGGACGGAAAGTATAAAGACAGTCTGCTATATTTTTTCCGCGTCGTTCCGGCTAATGAATACGGACAGGCCATCAATCCGAAGCTGTTTGACGCAGTCAGCACGGTATTGCCGGATGCAATTGCTCCGAATCAACCGACATCGGTCGCTGTTTCGCCATCTACATACAGCAACAGCAAGACATTTTCTGTATCCTGGAATGGAGTGACAGACTTTACTACGGCATCGACCAGTCTTGTATCGAATCTTGGAAACGGTGAAATCCAGTATTCTATTGATGGAACAACGAACTGGACAAATACAGATAAGAATACCGCTTCCGGAAGCTATACTTTTGATGCTTCGAAACTAAAGGATGGGGAACATACGGTCTATATCCGTGGAAGAGATGCGAATGGGAATGTAGGTGTTGCCAGAGGCGCGAAATTCTATATTGATCGAACCGGTCCAGCAGGTCATGTGGTACAAGTACAGCCGGAGGATTGGAGCAAAGAGAATGACGTAACCTTAAGCATTAGTGGTATGAAGGATATGAATTCCATTAAGAAAATAGAATATCGAATCGATGAGGGGGGATGGAAGGATACAGGAAAGACAACAGGTTCATTCGCAGGGTATAATATAGATATAAGCAACACCGCAGATGGAGAACACATGATTTCCATACGAGGAACGGATAGCTTAGGCAATGTGGGTGAAGAGAAGAAGGAGGCATTTTTTGTTGACCGTACGGCGCCAGAAGCAGGCAGCATTTATTTGGATCCAATGGGGTGGAACAAGGAGGATACTGCGCACTTATTTTTGGAAGATGTTTCTGATGCAACCAGTGGCATTGCAAAGTTAGAATATGCCATAGATGGACAGTGGAAGGATATTTCAGAGAATGACGCAGGTAGTGTTGTTTTAGATATTTCTGATCTTTCAGAAGGAGAACACATTATATCTTTCCGTGCAACGGATGCTGCTGGAAATGTATCTGAGGAAGCAGAGACGACTCTGTGTCGTGATACTGTAGCGCCGAAAGTGGAAATTCTCTCCCCCGCAGATGCTGCAATTCTGGATGGCGTATTCGAAATCAGTGGTCGGGTAACGGAAGAACATTTAAAAGAATGGGTAATGATAGCGATTGATAGTAATGGAGATGAGAAAACCATTTTTTCTCAGCCGGGAAATGCTTCCGCCGATTATGAGGTACAGGGAAGTCTTGATCTTTCAGCTTATCCAGATGGAGAGAATGTGACGATCGTTCTTCAAGCCGAAGATATAGCAGGAAATAAAGAGGAAACCAGCATCCGTGTGATCCGAATTGGTGGAGATGCGTTGCTCTTTGAAGCGGAATTGTTGGTTCATTTGCCTGCAATTCTGACAGAGGCACAGACTGCAGGAAGTGTGACAGGCGTTTCGGGCAACACTATTTTATACATTGACGGAAAGCGATATGAAGAGATTTTTGGGGAAGATTTTCTGGTAGAGGGCGTCTGCTATCAGCAGGGAAGTATCCACACCATATCCGCTATCGGCAGAAGCGGAAATCATCTTTCCTACAGTCAAGGGATGGGTGGTCAGACGCTGTGCGATGAACTATGGGAGTCCGGAGCGCCGATAGATAACGATACATACATCAGCCCAATTTATACATCAGACCGGACAATGCTTGCACTTCGCCTGGATGTGACAGATTTTACACCTGGGACAACAGCAATTACCTATGAATATTCCATGGACCAAGGACAGACATGGGAGAAGATTGTTCCTGGAGAGGATTGTTTGCTTGAAAGAGCCGCAACTAGTGTGCAGCTTCGTGCCCGCTTCCAGGGAGACGGTGAAAGACAACCGCAGCTGTACCGAATGCAGGTGCAGGGAGTACAGGAATTCAATCCGAAGCAGTTTAAAGTTCAGTTAGATTATGAAGCTGGCAGTTTTACTGTGAAAGGACCTTCGTATGTGACCCAAGCCCAAAATCAGATTCGTTACAGCCTTGCGAAGGGCGATGAAGTCCGTTGGTTTTTAGATGGCAAGACGGATGGTATGACAGGGGATACTCTGGACGCACGATACATTGCAGAAGGACAAAGCGGAAAACTGGCAGGAGCAGTACTTGATGAAAATGGGAAGCTGCATCTTTCCGGAGCCAAAACAGAAGTTTTACTGAGAGAAGATACAGGCGAGAAAACAGGCAAAGTGGAAAGTAAAAAGTTGGCTGCCTCAGAGCCTATGTACGCCCTGAAACTTCAGGCTGCCCTTAGAAAAGGGGGAGAAGCAGAAGCAGGAAAAGAGTTTTTTGCTTACTCTATTGACGGAGCCACATGGAATTCTATTGAGAATAATTCCGTTTTGATCCTTGCTCAAAGTACGGAGCAAGTATATGTAAGGGCATACCTTCCGGAAGGGGTTGCACTAAAAGGATGGCAGATTACCGGTTATACTTCAAATGGTTATGAAGTACAGGCGGTTCTGGTACAGCCGCCTACCCGGGCGTCGGCTGCGGACTATGGCTTGTTTGCCCAGAAACGCTATGAAATTTCCTGGCAGGACGTACAGGGTGAGGATGCTGCTGCTCATTCTAAACTGACTTATAAAGTGTATAGGAACGGAGCATTACTTGCAGAGACATCAGAACACAGCTACATCGATACGGATTATCAGGAGGGGGCGTCTTACAGTATCAGTGCCTGCAGAACTTATGACAGCGGAACCTATCCGGTACGGGAGAGCGCTCAGGTTACAGCAAAAAGCATAAAGATGAGCGATGATACTCTGACAGCGGAAAAGAGAGACTTGCTGGAGTTACAGCAGGATGAACGTTTGAGTTCTCTTTATGGAGGAAACCGGACCTTTACCTTAAATGATAATCCACCGGCGGCTGATTTGGCTCTGAATCAGGCATTACTTGGAAAAAGCCACTACTGTTCGCTGGGATTTGAACCGATTAATTTTAATACAGGAAATTTTGTGTTGGAAGCACAGGACTACACAAGAGAAACACTTGCAGGACCGGGCTTTGATTTGTTGCGCACTTATAATGCCCAGTCTACTGTGACAGACGGCATGTTTGGTGCAAAATGGTCCAGTGAATATGGTCAGTTCTTGCAGAGATACAAAGACGGAACCATCGGATACAGGAAAGCAGATGGGGCATTAGTACTATTCCATAAAACAAACGATGGATATAAACCAAACACAGATGACCATCTGAACTTGATCGAACAAAAGAATGGAACTTACACGATGATTGGTATTGATATGCCGGAGTATACTTTCGATCAGTATGGGCTCCTCGCAGGCATCACGGAAAATGGAAAGACGACTACTTTTGTAAGGGATGAACGCCAGGTGCTGGTGGAAATTTGCCTGTCCGATGGAACTAAAATTAAGATGGATACAGATGAGTTAGGGCATGTAACCAGAATCATAGAGCCGGGGGATGTCTTTATTTCTTATACCTATGATGGAAATAACCTGACTGCAGTGACGGATGAACTTGGCAATACAGTTCGCTATGTTTATGATGAAGAAGGACGTATGATAGAGTGGTATGATGCGGCCGGAAACCGCCAGGTACTCAACCAGTATGATAAAATGAACCGCGTTACTTATCAGGAAGATGCAGAAAAGAATCGATATACATTGGAGTACCTGGAAGATCACACGATCACTGTGGATGGCGAAGGAAACCGTTCAGAAATATGGTTTGACGAGCAGATGCGCACGATAAAAGAGGTGGATGCAGAGGGACATGAGTATCTGTATTCCTACGATGAAAATGGAAATCTGGCCGGAAAAACAGATGGCGTGGGACGGTTGACCAGCTATACTTATGATGCAGTCGGAAATCATATCGGTACTGTGTTGCCAAATGGTACCAGCCTTGATTTTAGCTATGATGCAGCCGGAAACTTGATTTCAGAAAGTGATGGAAACGGAAACTTAACCAGATATGAATATGATGAAGACGGACAGCTGATAAAGACAATCTATCCGGATGAAACTACGGAGCTGCGGGAGTATAATGACCTTGGACAGAACATCCGTGTGACGGATGAGATGGGCTACTCGGTAGAATACGAATATGACGGGGAGAATCTGTCTCTGATCAGGGATGCTTTGGGAAATATGGAGCAGTTTGAGTATGATTCTCAGGGCAGAATGAGTGCAATGGTCGATTGGAATGGCGGGCGTACAGAATATGAATATGATGCGGCCGGAAATTTGATTTTGCGTAGGTGGGCAGATGGAATCGAGATAAGCTATACCTATGATGCGCTTGGGAATATCACTTCGGAAACAGATGGAGAGGGGAATGTAACAAACTATCAGTACGATTGCTTTGGAAACTGCATAGAAATAATCTATCCGGATAAAAGCACAGTAAAGATGCAATATACGTCGGCCGGTCAGTTAAAGGAGCAGGAAGATGCTCTTGGAAACGTGACCTCCTATCAGTATGATGGCAGCGGAAACAGGATAGCACAGACCGATCCCCTGGGGCGTGTTACGAAATACGAATATGATGAAAATGGGAAGATGATCCGGATGATGCTGCCTACCGGAGCTTATGAGACCTATGAATATGATGATGCTACCGGGCTTCTGACTTCCTCTGTCGATGCAAAGGGAATCGAAAGTACCTTTACTTACGATGGAAATGGAAATATCCTTACGCAGTATAATCAGGAAGGCCTGGTGCTGAGCAACGTGTATGACAGCAGAAATCGTCTCATTGAGCAGACCGATGCCAACGGCAGGATGATTGCCTATGAATATGACGCAGTAGGAAATCTGATCCGCACGGTGGATCCGATGGGTAACGAGACCAGGCATGAATATGATGGAAACGGAAACGAGACAAAAGAAATCGATGCTCTGGGAAATGAGATAAGCTACGAATATGATCAGGCAGGGCAGCTTGTAAAGAAAGTCGATGCACTTGGCGCTGTCACATCCTATAGCTATGATGGGGTCGGAAATCTTACGGAAGAGACAGATGCTTATGGAAATAAGACACTTTGGGAGTATGATGGTCTCGGCAACGTGAAAAAGATCACGGATGCACTGGGCAATAGTGAAGCTTATGTTTATGATGCACGCGGGCATATTATAGAAAAGACGGACAAGGGAGGCGGAACAACTCTTTATCACTATAATGAGGCCGGTAATATGACAGAGCAGTTCTTCCCGGAGGGCGGCAGCGTATCCTACGAGTATGATCAGGCGGGACAGCAGACGGCTATGACTGATGTATTAGGAAAAAGAGTAGAGATGTCTTATGATCCGCTGGGCAATATCATCCGTACGGAGGATTCCCAGGGGACTGTGACTACTTACCAGTATGATGCGGCGGGGCAGCTTTTGGAGGAGACGGATGAGGTTGGCGATACAAAAAGATATACCTATGATAGCCTTGGACGCGTGGAAAAATTAGCAGAGGGATCATCCGGTATACGTTATAGCTATGACTCTCTGGGGAATGTCAGAACCGTTGAAGATGGCAATGGTGGGATATTGGAGTTTGTTTATGATGACAACGATAACGTGGTTGAGTATGTGTACCCGGACGGAAGCCGTGATACGCTGGAGTATGATGCCTTAAACCGATTGATCAGGCAAGAGGATCGAGATGGAAGCTATCAGACCTGGGAATATGATGCAACAGGAAATATAACAGCATGGAATAATAATGGGGTCGTTACTTTTACAGAGTACGATCTGCTTGGAAGAAAGGTCAGAGAGACGACGGGAGGAGTGTCCATCTATTACAGTTATGATGCTTGCAGTCAGTTGGTGTCTGAGACAGATGGAGAAGGAAAAACTACAGAATATGAATATGACAGTGCAGGAGAGATGTGCGCAGTCACATTACCCGGACAAGCCCGGATTCAGGTTTTTCGTGACAAAAATGGCCGGCCGGAAATCTTGACGGATGCGCTGGGCAATGAAACTCACTATCAGTATGATGAGGCGGATCGTCTGGTGACTGTAACGGATGCGCTGGGAAATGTTACTTCCTACGAATATGATGAATATGACAACGTTTCTAAAGTAACGGATGCACTTGGACATATCACGGAGTATACCTACAGTATGTCCGGCCAACTTCTTTGTGAAAAAGATCCGGAAGGAAATACCGAACACTATGAGTATACTCCGGAAGGATGGCTGGCAAAGAGAACAGATGGAGAGGGCCAGGAAACCGAGTATACATATGATGCTGCCGGAAATGTGATTTGCATCCAATATCCAGATGGCAGCCGGACAGAAAATGTATGGGATGCATTTGGCAGGCTCCTGTCTACCGATGGAATTGACGGAAAGACCAGTTTTGGATATGATGAGAATGGAAGGCTTCTGGAAGTGGTATCCTCGGATGGAGAGAAGGTAAGTTACACTTATCATACAAACGGACAGAAAGAGTCTATGACCTATCCGGATGGCAAAACTGTGTTGTATCAGTATGATGGTTATGGACGGCTCACCGGAATGACAGAACCGGATGGAACCGTGGTAAACTATGAGTACGATGAGCAGGGGCATCGCATCATGACAACAGATGGGGAAAACACCACCTATTATACTTATGATGGGAATGGCAACGTGTCGTCTATTCTTGTTGAGGGAAGCACAGATCTGAAGCTGGACTATGAGTATGATTTCAACGGACGGTTAATCTCTGAAAAGCGGGAAGAAAACGGAAAAACAGTAACTTCAGGCTATGTGTATGATGCGTTGAACCGCCTTGTCTCCTGGAAGACGGATGATGGTAAAGAGGAGACCTACACTTATGACGCGGTTGGAAATATGATCGAAAAGAGCATAGATGGAGAAAAACTGTCTATGGATTACGATGCGGCTAACCGTATCATCTCTATGACCGGCGCAGACGGAGAAATCAGCTATCATTATGATAAAAATGGAAGATTGACGGAAAAAACGCTTACTCAGGGAGCTTTTGCGCCATTAAAAGACCGATATGGCTATAATGCCGCTGGAAGATTGGAGACATACAGCGGTTATGATGGCGCAAGCGTTTCCTACTACTACAGTGCTGTGGGAAATCTGATCCGGAAAGAGAGCAACGGGGCTCAAAACCGCCTGGCACTGGAAGAATTACTGGCTGCAGGTGGGGAAAGTGAAACGCTTCCTGCAGAAGGGCATACCACGGAATACGTCTACGACTTGCTTGCAGAAAATGCGCAGGTAATAACGGAAACGGTGGACGGAAAAGTGACGGACTACCTCTATGGAACGGAGCGCACGGCTGCCTTGATAACAAATGGGACAGATACAGAACGATTCTCTTATGTATACGACGTTCGCGGCAGTGTTGTACAAGTCATAAACAGTGAAAATGAGACATTGGAAGAGAGCTATCGCTATACACCATATGGACAACTGCTTTCAGAGGAAAGGAAGGAGAGCGCGTCCGGCTACCTCTACAATGGCGAGAACTATGACGCGATGACCGGAAGCTATTATCTGCGCGCAAGATATTATGAGCCTGGGATGATGCGTTTTGGAATGCCGGATGTTGTCAGAGGCAGTGAGGAGGAGCCGCAGTCTTTGAACCGTTATGCCTATGTAAAGAACAATCCGGTGTGTTATGCAGATCCGTCCGGACAGGTTGTAAAATCGATGCTCTATGCGCTGGGGGTTGGTCTGGGCTTTGCGGCGGCGGTTACCTCTGGGATAAAGCAGGCCGTTGCGAAAGGGACGGTTGTTCTTACGACCGCGGTACAGAAGACGACAAATCAATACATACAGACGATAAAAGCAAACGCAGGTTTTCAGGCAATCGTTACAGCACTAAATCAATCGCCCGGAGGACGTGCCCTGGTGGAACTGGGCGGAAAGCTGGTAAGCGTCGTTACGGAAACGCAGGCGAAGGCAGTTGCCAATGCACAGAAAGCTTATGAGCAGGTAAAGAACTCAAACCAGACAACGATCCAAAGCATTAATGATCTTTTGTCAGGAGCGTGCAGT
>CADCMM010000009.1 GCA_902802515.1 uncultured Lachnospiraceae bacterium | reverse complement strand
TTCACGCAGAAATATTTGGGTCAACAGCTGGGATTCAGTGATTCACAGGCTGATGTCCGCATTGCACAGTATGAAAAAGGGGCACGCAGTCCAAAAGAAAAATATCTGAACGCATTGGCTGATATTTTTGAAGTATCCCCTCATGCTCTTGCTGTCCCGGATATTGACAGTTACGTTGGACTGATGCATACCTTATTTACCTTAGAAGACCTTTACGGGCTTCACATTGATGAGATTGACGGAGAACTTTGTCTCCGGCTGGACAAGGCCAAGGGAACCACCTACCTTTCCATGTTCGATATGTTCCATGCGTGGCAGGAACAGGCAGAAAAACTCAAATCCGGCGAGATCACTCAGGAAGAATATGATCAGTGGCGTTACAACTATCCAAAAAACGCAAAATAAAAGCCGGCGAAAAAAGGCCTTACCAAATTGATTTCACTCAATTCAGTAAGACCTTTTTTGTCGGTTTCACACATATTACTCGATAACCACAGGATACCTGATAAATAATGCCAAAATATCCAGTGTTATCATTTTGTTATCAAATAGAACTTTATCTGCTCTAAAATGCCCTGTTTATAAGGGATTTCAGAAAATTTTTATTACTCAAACTCGATCGTTGCCGGCGGTTTTCCGGTGCAATCGTACATTACCCGGTTCACGCCTTTTACCTCATTTACAATACGGTTCGTGACCTTGGCCAGCACTTCCCATGGGAGCTGTGCCGCGTCTGCGGTCATGAAATCGGAGGTATTTACTGCGCGAAGCGCGATTGCGTAATCGTAGGTTCGGAAATCGCCCATTACACCTACGGATCGCATATTGGTCAGGGCTGCAAAATACTGTCCCAGTCCCTTATCCAGACCCGCCTTCGCAATTTCTTCGCGGTAGATCGCGTCCGCTTCCTGAACGATTTTTACCTTTTCTTCCGTTACCTCGCCAATGATACGGATACCAAGTCCGGGCCCCGGGAAGGGCTGACGAAATACCAGATATTCTGGAATACCCAGTTCCAGACCGGCCTTGCGAACCTCATCCTTGAACAGCAGACGCAGCGGCTCGATGATCTCTTTGAAATCCACTACGTCCGGGAGACCGCCCACGTTGTGGTGGGATTTGATCACGGCAGACTTACCGAGGCCGGACTCTATCACGTCCGGGTAAATGGTGCCCTGCACCAGGTAATCCACCGCGCCGATCTTCTTCGCCTCTTCCTCGAAGACGCGGATAAATTCCTCACCGATGATCTTGCGCTTCTGCTCCGGCTCAGTGACGCCTTTTAATTTGTCATAATAGCGCTGCTGAGCATTGACACGGATAAAATTCAGTTCATAAGGTCCCTGCGGGCCGAATACGGCTTCCACCTCGTCCCCCTCGTTTTTACGGAGCAAGCCATGGTCCACAAAAACGCAGGTAAGCTGCTTGCCAATGGCTTTGGAGAGCAGCACGGCTGCCACAGAGGAATCCACGCCTCCGGACAGGGCGCAGAGTACCTTGCCGTCGCCAATCTTTTCCCGAAGCTGATCAATCGTTGTCTCCACAAAGGAAGCCATCTGCCAGTCACCGCTGCATCCGCAGACCTTGTAGACAAAGTTGCTGAGCATCTGTTTGCCCTCTTTGGTGTGCATAACTTCCGGATGGAACTGGGTTGCATACAACTTTCTCTCCGGGCAGGACATCGCAGCGATGGGGCAGACTGCCGTGTGCCCCGTGACTTTAAAGCCCTTCGGAGCCTCGGAAATGTAATCTGTGTGGCTCATCCAGGCCACCGTTTCGGGAGAAACACCCTCAAAGAGAATATCCGTTGTGTCCACAGACACTTCCGTGTGTCCGTACTCACTGACCGGAGCGGTTTCTACTTTTCCACCCAGGGTATGGGCTACAAGCTGAGAACCATAGCAGATGCCTAAGATTGGAATCCCAAGTTCAAAAATTTCTTTTGAGTAGCGGGGGGAATCCTCCGCATACACGCTGTTTGGCCCTCCGGTAAAAATGATTCCCTTCGGGTTCATTTCCTTTATCTTTTCCAAGCTCAGTGTGTAGGGATGTACCTCAGCGTATACATTGCACTCCCTGACCCTTCTCGCGATCAACTGATTATACTGTCCGCCAAAATCCAGAACAATAATCATCTCTTTTTCCATGGAATTCCTCCTGCTTCTGTTATGCGGCCCTCTCTGTATCTTACAGAAAATCTGTTCCGGTCCATAACCGTTCCGGAATTTCACAAATACATACGATACAGATCCTGCCATTCTCCTTGGTTTACTGTGCCCTATTATAAGATATGTGTCCGCAATTGACAAGATTTATCTGTCTTTTTTCTTTCTCAGTCTTTCCTTTCTCAGTTCCGCGATTGCGGCTGACAGCATTGCCGCTACAGGCCAGATGATCCAGCTTCTCCCCCAGTCAAAGGTATATAAACTGTATCCCAGATAAATTGCCGTGACCGTACACCAAAAGATAACGAGCACACTATCCCGGTTAATCGATTTCTTTTCTCTGGTATATTCTCCTTCCTCCAGAAGCTTCTGATAGCCGCCCCAGATAATGGATGTTTTCACGATCATACACACACCTACTGCCACAATAGCCAAGAACAGAGAGGTGCCCACTGCCATAACGAAATCGTTATTTTCATTAGCCAGCGCGCAGGCCAGAACAGGTACTACTGATATCACACAGAGCAGTATCCCAAAGACTAATTCCCGGGTATGCTGCGCTTCATAGCTGCTTTTGCGCTCTTTTACCATCCCTGATACTCCATATTCGGTCTCTGTGTATTCTTTCTCCAGATACGCATACTTAGACAGACTCATTCCGGAACTAACAAATAAAGCTACCGCTCCCGCGATCACTATCATTATAAGGATTGCTCCAATGACTCCGCCCTGGTCTTCTGAAATTGAAAGATAGCCCACGCTTCCGGCGCAGGATAGGAGCACTGCCAGGATCGGCGACAGAATACACATCATGACGCCTGCGGCAATTTTCCCTGCGGCTTTGCGGTTTACCTCCAGAAACGTATTAGACTCCTCCAGCGAAACCCAGCGGACCGCTTTTTCTTCCGCTCCCTCCCGAGATTCCGAATACGTTTTTTCCACATATTGTTCTGTCTCCAGTTCCTCTTTTAACAGGTAATCCGTGCTGACTCCAAAAATATCCGCCATGGAAATGATCTTATTCAAGTCGGGCACTGATTGCGCTCCCTCCCACTTGGAAACCGCCTGCCTGCTCACATGCAGTTTCTCTGCCAGTTCCTCCTGGGACCATCCATTCTTTTTCCGCAGTTCAATTATTTTGTCTGCCAATATCATCTTCGTTATCCTCCTTTTTTCGTTTACGTCTGCCTCAGGATACCCCAAATGGCGGTAGCATGCTACCAATCTAACCTTGCAATCTGTCAACTGAGCGTTGCAGCTACCGATAAAACCGCATAAATCTCACTTTTTTTCATATATTGGTAACCGAAAAGAAATCCAGAAATAAATTTACGAAATTCCACTTCAGGAGACCTTCTATGCAGTCTGTTTTTTGCTCTATAAACTATATTTTACAGGTTATCATCCCGCTGTCAAATTTTCTCTGGGAATTTCCCACCAATTTCGAATGGTACAGGCGAATCCCGGCGCTGGGCAATATTCCCCTTTCTGTCCTCCTGCTTCTCGGCTCTGGAATTTATTTCAGTTTCCGGCTGCGCTTTATTCAGGTGACACATTTTAAAGCGGGAATAAAATCTCTTACGGAAAAGCATTCCGCCACCACCGGCATCTCGCCTCTTGCCTCTTTTTTCTTAAGCTCCGCTATGCGGGTGGGATCCGGCAATATCATCGGTGTCACCGGAGCTATCGCTACGGGGGGTCCGGGGGCGCTGTTTTGGATTTGGATTTCCGCCTTTTTCGGAATGGCGGCCGCCTACATAGAAGCGGTATTGTCACAGATATTCAAGGAGAAACGGGGCGATGAATTTGTGGGCGGGCTTCCATTTTACGGCAGAAAACTGCTTGGAAATAAAGCCTGGATCGGTATCTTTCTGTCATTCCTCTATCTCCTCTATGCCCTCTGCTGCCTTCCCGCACAGGGATTTAATGTAATCTCCTCTGTAAACCGCATGGCCGAGATTGTCACCGGAAGCGTCATCACCACAGATTCTGTTTTCTCTTATGTAATCGGAATTATAATCGTATTTCTCACCGCTGCTATTGTTTTCGGCGGAGTCAGAGGTGTTGCCCGCTGGACAGACCGACTGGTGCCCGTCATGGCATTGCTGTATATTGCCGTAGTATTGATATTAATTCTCCTTAACGCAAGTCAGATCCCATTCTTTTTTGCTTCCGTCCTGCGCGGCGCGTTTCGGCCGGAAGCGTGTTTTGGCGGCGCTTTTGGAACAGTGCTTGCCCAGGGCGTCAAACGGGGGCTGATGTCCAATGAAGCCGGACAGGGAACCATCACCATGGCGGCCGCTGCCGCCAACGCGAAGCACCCCTGTGAACAGGGCATAATTGCCGCTATTGGAGTCTTTTTAGATACCATAGTCATCTGTACGCTCACAGGTTTTGTGGTGATCACAGCCCGATGCTGGCAGGGCGCGGGCGCAAAAACTTGGGCAGCCCTCGACAGACTGCCCAAATTTATTACTTCTATAGAGAAACTGATACCGGGTAACTCCCTGAGCCTCATCCTCTCATTCCTGATTACCCTGTGTTTCGCTCTGTTTTCCTTTACCACCCTGCTTGGCCTGATCAGCTTTTCCGAGATCGCTGCCAGCCGCGTCTGCAAAAGTGCTGTGTGGGCCAATACGGTCATCGGCATTGCCTTGTTTGTGATCACCTTTGGCGTCCTATGCAGCCTCGCCGGGCTGGATCTTGGCAACCTCTGGGCATTTTCTGACCTGGGAAACATCCTCATCGTATTCTTCAACATTCCGCTGCTGCACAAAGGAGCCGGCTACGTATATCTGGCCACAAAGCACTATCGGCAGAATAACAAACCCCCCTTTTCTTCCGCCGTTATCGGCTGGAAGGGCGATACATTCTGGGACTCCCACATCCGCTAATGAGTGAGTATTCCATCACTTCCTGCCACAGCCGCCGCACTTCGTGCAGTCGCCGCAGCAGCTATTCCCCCGCTTTTTATCTCGGATGCATTTCGCTGATGCCAAAACGAAAACCACTATAATCAGCACGATCAGCAGAATATCCGTTGCACTCAACCTTTACGCACCTCCCAGAAGCATACCGATCAGCCGCACGGTAAACGCCGCGATCCAGGCCACCGCACACTGCCAGAACACCACGCCCACTGCCCATTTGCGGCCAAGCTCTCTGCGGATGGACGCAACCGCCGCCACACAGGGTGTGTAGAGAAGAGAAAATACCAGCAGTGACGCCGCGCCCAGGGACGTCATGGCTGACGTAACATTTCCGGCAAACAAGACTTCCAGAGTAGATACCACGCTTTCCTTTGCCATAAAACCGCTAATGAGAGAGGTGCAGATTCTCCAGTCTCCCAATCCCAGAGGACGCATGACAGGCGCGATCACTCCGGAAACCATAGCCAGAATACTGTTCTGGGAATCCTCCACCAGATTGAAATGCAGGTCAAAACTCTGCAGCAGCCATACCACGATCGTTGCGATCAGGATGACGGAAAACGCTCTCTGCAGGAAGTCTTTCGCTTTCTCCCAGAGAAGCTGCGCTACGTTCTTGACCCCCGGCATCCGGTAGTTAGGAAGTTCCATCACGAAAGGAACTGCCTCGCCCTTAAACAGGGTCTTCCGATACAGGAACGCCACTAAAATTCCCATCACGATACCCAGGATATACAGTCCGATCATGATCAGAGCGCCCCTCTTCGGGAAAAACGCGCTGACAAAGAATGCGTAGATCGGCAGCTTTGCCGTACAGCTCATAAACGGGGTCAGCAGTATTGTCATTCTGCGGTCCCGCTCGCTGGGAAGCGTCCTGGTAGCCATGACCGCCGGAACCGTACATCCGAAACCGATCAGCATCGGAACGATACTCCGCCCCGACAGACCGATCTTTCGCAGCAATTTATCCATAAAGAACGCCACACGGGCAATATAACCGCTGTCTTCCAAAAGGGAAAGGAAGAAAAACAGCGTTACGATAATAGGCAGGAAACTCAGAACGCTGCCCACTCCGGCAAAGATACCGTCAATGATCAGCCCCTGGATCGCCTCATTGACATTGGCCGCTACCAGGGCGTTTTCTACTACTCCGGTAAGGGCGTCAATGCCCATCTCCAGAAGTTCCTGCAGCCACGCTCCCACCACATTAAAGGTAAGCCAGAACACAAGTCCCATGATACCGATGAACATCGGGATAGCCGTATATTTTCCGGTGAGGATCCGGTCGATCTTCTCGCTTCGGATGCGTTCCTTGCTCTCCCGGGGTTTCTTCACGGTCCGCTGACAGACTTTCTGAATGTACGCAAACCTCATATCCGCAATGGCCGCGCTCCGGTCCAGACCGCGCTCAGTCTCCATCTGAAGGACGATATGCTCCACCATCTCTTTTTCATTGTCATCCAGCATCAGCTGAGACAGAATGAGGGAATCCCCCTCGATCACCTTACTCACCGCAAAACGCAGCGGAATCCCCGCTTTTTTCGCGTGATCCTCAATCAGGTGGCTGATGCCATGCATGCAGCGGTGTACTGCCCCGCCATTGTCATTCTCGTCACAGAAATCCTGCCGCAGCGGTTTTTCCTGATAGTGAGCAATATGTATCGCATGACCGATCAGCTCCTCCACACCGGAATTCTTGGCCGCTGAGATGGGAACCACCGGAGTGCCCAGCATGGATTCCATCGCATTTATATCTATGGTTCCGCCGTTGGCTGTCACCTCATCCATCATATTCAACGCCACCACCACCGGCACATCCATTTCCAGAAGCTGCATGGTCAGGTAGAGGTTTCGCTCAATATTTGTGGCATCCACAATATTAATGATTGCCTTCGGCTTCTCATTTAGCACAAAATTTCTGGATACCAGTTCTTCACTGCTGTAGGGAGACATGGAATAAATACCGGGAAGATCCGTGACCAATGTATCCGGATGTCCCTTGATAGCTCCGTCCTTTCGGTCCACTGTCACTCCGGGGAAGTTCCCCACATGCTGATTCGCGCCGGTAAGACGGTTGAACAGGGTAGTCTTTCCGGAGTTCTGATTGCCCACCAGAGCAAAGGTCAGGGTCGTGCCCTCGGGAAGTTCCTTTCCGCTGCCCTCTGTATGGAAACGTCCGCCCTCTCCCAGCCCGGGATGCTCTGCTTTTTGACCTCCGGGCAGCTTTTCTTTTTCTTTCTTCTTTTCCGTGATCGGCTCTATGTCAATCTGATCCGCGTCCGCCAGGCGCAGCGTCAGTTCATAGCCGTGGATCATCAGTTCCATGGGATCCCCCATAGGAGCATACTTTACCATGGTCACCTCAGCGCCCGGAATGACACCCATGTCCAGGAAATGCTGCCGCAGGGCTCCCTGCCCTCCCACCGTGGTAATAACGGCGCTTTTTCCAATTTCCAATTCCTTTAATGTCATACACTTCCTTCTTTCTCTCTTTTGTTTCTTCCTGCGGTTAGATTAATTTCACTAAAGTTATTTGTCAACATTTTTTTAGTTATCGTTAATTCCAAAATGGTTTAACTTGCGGATCAGCACCGCGATCATCCATGTTCCCAGTGTGATTATCCCAAAAATAGCCATACCGACCGGAAATCCCCAGCGCACAAATCCGTACCAGTCGTTGGCAGCACGCCCCTCCCCAACACCATTTACCAGAATGTTCACCAGATAGCAAAGACCATATAGCAGCATGGGAATCACCGCAAGAAATGTGCTGCGAAATGGCAGCGGCTCCATGCCGTCGAACATACAAAAACCCAGCAGCGACAGCAGCGGTATGAACAGATGAAACCAGAAATTCGCACCGACATACATCGAACCAAATCCAAAGACCGGCCCCAAAAATACCAGAACCGTCAGAAACGTCAGTGTGACGGCAACCGTCGCTGCATATTTTAATTTATGTACCAGGAGCGAGACCCTCTCCCTCTTTCCTCTCAGGACAAAAACCAGCTCCACCGCGTACAAGAGGGAGGCAGCGCCTGCCAGAAGATTCGACAGTACGGTAAAAAATTTCAGGTTTGTAAAACCAACTGATGTCAATGCGCCGGAGGGATCAAACTGAAACGCCATCATCGACCATGCCATGGGAACGAGAATTGCGATTGCAATATTACAAACCAGGGATAATACTCTTCTTATCATGCGGTATATACGACGCCTTTCTGCAACTATTCAGTACCTTCACAGATACACTCTTCCTGTGTGATTTTGTATTAACGGTGTTCAAACCTCTCTCTGCTCTTTTTCTCCGCTGAGGGCTCCACGATCTCGCCCGCCGCGGTAAGGGCCATCTTCGTAAGCATTGGTCCCACGATCTCGTAGATCAGGACGGCAAAGAGAACGATATTCCGGATCAACACCGCCTCGTCGCCCCCCAGCGCCTGGGCGCTCACCACCATACCAAGGGCTACGCCTGCCTGGGGAAACAACGTAATGCCAAGATACTTTTTCACGTTAGAATCGCACTTTGTTATAGTGCTGCTAAATAAGGCTCCCAGATACTTTCCGGCGCATCTCACCAGAATATACACAACGCCAATGATAATAATAACCGGATAGCGGAACACGCTCAGTTCCAGTCCGGCGCCGCTGATCACAAAAAATGTGGCAAAAAGCGGAGCTGTCCACTTGTCCGCCCGGTTCATGATATCCAGAGAGTACGGGCTCATATTGCAGAATACCGTTCCAAGCATCATGCACACCAACAGGGAGGAAAAAGAAATCTCCGCAGAACCTGCCGGTATTTTTATGTATGATAAAGCGATAGTTAACACCACGAAAGCAATGGAAAGGGACAAACGATTGGAATTTGAATAAAACAACCGCTCCAGTTCCGTCAGCAATGCCCCCATGAGAGCTCCCAGAGCCAGAGAGCAGACAATCTCCAGCAGCGGATTTACCAATACGGAAAATACGTTCATCTCTCCGCCCTGCATGGACTGGGCAATACCAAACGAAATGGCAAACACCACCAGACCCACGGCGTCATCCAGGGCCACAATAGGAAGCAGCAGATCCGTCAACGGTCCTTTTGCCTTGTACTGACGCACAACCATCAGAGTTGCAGCAGGCGCAGTAGCGGAGGCTATCGCTCCCAGAGTGACCGCCACTGAGAGCGGAAGCACATCCTCCCCCAATGCAAAATGCAGACCCACAAGAACAATATCCACGAGAAGCGACGCAAATACCGCCTGGATGATACCGATCACCACCGCCTGCTTTCCTGTACTGCGAAGCTGGGATAAGCGAAATTCGTTACCGATAGCGAAGGCGATAAAACCCAGCGCTGTGTTGGAGATCACGCTCATGCTGTCTACTGCTTCCATGGAAGTGAAACCCAGCCCTGGAACACCGATTTTCCCCAGACAGTACGGCCCAACCAGCAGTCCCGCGATCAGGAACGCTGTAACATCCGGCAGATTCAGGCGCGTTAATTTCAAGACCCGGGTCATCAGAAGCCCGGCCAAAAGTGCGATTGAGATAGCAAGTAAAGATTCCATTTTATTCATCTCTCCTTATGAAATATAAAACTCCAAATCCATTATAACATTTGCTAAAAGCATTGCAAGCCAAAAAAAGCTCCGCACCGCTGTCATGATCTTTCACAACGCGGCACGGAGCCTTCTTGATTATCCTTTACTTCATATCCTTCAGACACGACAGCATGCCAATCACACCTTTGTACATGTATATCACGCCGCCTTCGTCATCTTACAGATGCCAGATATCTTTATTGTACTCTGCAATGGTACGGTCACTGGAGAAGAAGCCAGCCTTCGCGATGTTGACCAGTGCTTTCTTTGCCCAGCCCTTCTCATCTGCCAGATCTTCAAGCATACGTTCCTTCGTCTCGCAGTAATCTTCGAAATCCAGGAAGGTCATAAACCAGTCTTTGCCAACCAGCTCGTTATGCAGACGATACAGGTTTTCTCCGTTTCCAACGGAAAGCATCTCCTGGCTCGTCAGGAAATCCACTGCCTCCCTAAGATCTTCGTTCTCGTCGTAGTATTTCCGTGCGTTGTAGGAACCGTTAGCATAGAGAGCGATAACATCGTCTGAAGATGCACCGAAGGTGTAAATATTGTCCTCACCCACCAGCTGCGCGATCTCCACATTTGCACCGTCCATGGTGCCCAGAGTCAGAGCGCCGTTCAGCATATATTTCATGTTTCCGGTTCCGGAAGCCTCTTTGGATGCCAGAGAAATCTGCTCAGAGATATCCGCCGCCGGGATCAGCTTCTCTGCTGCTGTTACATTATAGTTCTCGATCATTACCACTTTCAGGTACGGGTTCACCTGCGGATCCGCGTCGATCACTTTGCTCAATGACAGGATCGCATGAATGATATCCTTCGCGATAACATAAGCCGGAGCCGCCTTCGCGCCGAAGATTGCGGTGATGGGACGTGCCGGAATCTTACCTGCCTTAATCTGCTGATACTCCCGAATGATCCACAGAAGGTTCAGCTGCTGGCGTTTGTACTCATGCAGACGTTTGGACTGTACGTCAAATACAGCGCTGTCGTCAATCTCCGTTCCCTGGTGCAGTTTGATCCATTTGCCGAATGCCGCCTTGTTGTCTTTTTTGATGGCTGCCAGTTTCTTCAGAACCGCATCATCCTCAGCAAAAGCCAGGAGTTTCTCCAGTTCATTCGCATCTTTCTTCCATCCATCGCCAATCGCGTCTGTGATCAGCTTTGCCAGCTTCGGATTGGACTCCAAAATCCATCTGCGGAAGGTAATTCCGTTTGTTTTGTTGTTGAATTTCTCAGGATATATTTTATAGAACGCATTCAGTTCACTGTTCTTCAAAATCTCTGTGTGAAGCGCTGCCACGCCGTTGATTGAGTGGGAATAATGGATATCCATATTTGCCATGTGTACCAGACCATTGCCATCAATGATACCAACACATGGATCGGAATACTCGCTGCGAACCTTTTCATCCAGACGGCGGATGATCGGCATCAGCTGCGGAGCAACCTTCTCCAGATAATGGCTCGGCCATTTCTCCAACGCTTCAGCGAGGATCGTATGGTTCGTGTACGCGCAGACTTTTGTCACGATCTCAATGGCCTCAGACTCCTTAATGCCGCGGGCTTCCAGGAGACGGATCAATTCCGGGATAACCATGGACGGATGGGTATCATTGATCTGTACTGCAGCATACTCATCCAGGTCATGCAGGTTACTGCCCCTTGCAATGCTCTCTTCCAGAATCAGCTGAGCCGCGTTGCTTACCATGAAATACTGCTGGTATACGCGAAGCAGTCTGCCCGCCTCGTCAGAGTCATCCGGATACAGGAACAAGGTCATGTTCTCTGCAATCTTGCTCTTATCAAAATGGATACCACTCTTGATCAGGCGCTCATCAACACTGTCCACATCGAACAGACGCAGAAGGCCGCTCTTTCCTTCGTAACCGGTAACGGTAATCTCATACATGGTGGAATCCAGCGCGAAATCACCGAACTGCACCTGATAGCTCTTGTCTGTACGGCGAAGCCAGCTCTCCTGCCCCCAGCGAAGCCACTGATCCGGCGTCTCGTTCTGTTTCTGATTTTCAAATACCTGTTTGAACAGGCCGCAGTGATAAGCCAGCCCTACGCCGTCCGCGGAAAGTCCCAGGGTGGCGCAGCTGTCCAGAAAACATGCTGCCAGTCTGCCCAGACCGCCATTTCCCAGAGACGGTTCCAGTTCGAACTCTTCCAGCTGGGTCAGATCTTTTCCTGCTTTTTCCAGTTCTTTTTTAATGCTGTCATACAGACCCAGATTGATCAGGTTGTTGCTCAGCAGTTTTCCGATGAGGAATTCTGCGGAAATATAGTATAATTTTTTCTTCCCCTGATTAAATCCGGTGTTCTTCGCGGTGTCCTGAACCAGGTGTACCAGTGCGTTGAACAGCTCCAGATTGCTGCACTGCGCTAATGGTTTGTCAGTATAAGATGCAAGTTTTGCTACGGTCTTAGACATAAGTCTTCTCTCCTTTTTCTTTAAAATCACTTGTACGCTTTACTTCGCTTCCGAATTGTACTATAATTCCAGTATAATTTATTTTTTTTGTTTTTTCTTGCACATAACTGCCGTTTCATTGTACGATTCTATCATACTGGAGGCTATATATGGAACTTTCCGAATACAGGCAATACCACGAAACAAAAAACCACTCCCGCCCAGGCTTCGCGTACAATACCTACATCTGCACGATCCCCCTGGATTTTCCCCGGGTTTCCCTCCACTGGCATGACCAGATGGAGATCATCTACATAAAAAAAGGAACCGGCACTGTGACCGTTAATTTTCACAGCATGCCGGTTTCCGAAGGTTTTATTGTGCCGATCCTTCCCGGAGAACCACATTCTATCGAGACAGATACCAATTCCCGAATGGAATATGAGAATATTATTTTCTCCCTGTCCATTCTGGACAATACGGAAACGGATGACTGGTGCGATCTCCACGTCATCGAGCCCCTGCAGACAGGAACTCTCACCTTTCCCCGCCCCATCATCCCCGGCAATCCGTTCCACGATGAAGTTGCCGCTGCCCTGGATCTGGCGGACCGCTTTTGCGACGCAAAGACGCCCGGCTATTTTCTAATGGTAAAGAGCGCTCTGTTTCAGTTTCTCCACGCGCTCTATGTCAATCAGGAGATCCACACGGCGGATCCGGCGGCCAATCATTCTGATCGGCTGAAGGTACTGCTCACCTGGGTCAAAGAACATTACCGGGAAAATATCACCGTGGAGCAGGCCGCCCAGATCGTTGGCTACTCCACTTCCCATTTTATGCGGACCTTTAAGCAGGAGACCGGCCAGACTTTTATCCAATATCTGAATGATTACCGTCTGACCACTGCTTCCTACTATCTGACAGAAACGGAAAAATCCATCAGCCGGATCGCCCAGGACTGCGGGTTTGACAACCTGTCCTATTTTATGCGGATGTTTAAAAAGACATTTTCCATGTCTCCTAACGCTTATCGACGCTACAAGAGAGGGGCTGCTGCTGGGTAATGCAGTGGATATTGCCTCCTCCGTAGACAATCTCTCTGGTGTACACCCCCACTGCCCTGCGCTCCGGGAACAGCGCCTGAATCTGCCGCAGAGCCAGGGCATCGTTTTCATCTCCGTACTGGGGCACGATCACGCCGCCGTTGGTGATCAGGAAATTCGCGTAAGAAGCAATGCAGATATCTCCTGCCTTCCGATCCGTCGCCATGCCGGAGTCTGCTATCCTGTAATCCTCCGGCAGCCGGATGGGCCGCTTCGTACAGCACAATTTATGTACTTTCAGCCTGCGTCCTCTGGCATCCACCGCTCCGCAGAGTATCTCATATGCCGCATGACTGGCTTTATAGAAAGGACTATCCGGATTCTCCTCATAAATACAGGCCACTTCTCCGGGCCGCACAAAGCATGCCACGTCATCCACATGCCCGTTGGTTTCTTCCGGATCAATACCGTCCTTTAGCCAGATGACCTTCTCCGCGTTCAGATATTGTTTCAGCTTTTCCTCAATCTCTTCCTTCGTCATATGGGGATTGCGTCCGCCACTGAGCAGACACATTTCCGTAGTCAGAACTGTTCCCTGTCCATCTACATGGAAAGAACCGCCCTCCAGAACAAATCCATCCGTGCGATAACTGTCTGTGTTTGTCAGCTCACAGATTTTTCCTGCGATCAGATCATCCTTGTCCCAGGGTGCAAACAGACCATCCACCGATCCGCCCCAGGCATTGAAAGTCCAGTCACAGGCGCGAAGGACTCCTTTGTCATTCACCAGAAAAGAAGGTCCCGTATCTCTTGCCCAGGCATCATCCGAGTCCATCTCCAGGATCCGGATCTCATGTTTTGGCATTTTACTGTCTTGCTCAGATCCTCCAGGATTTGTCAGCAGCCGCCCGGCATTTTCCCGCTGCCCGGAAGATACCAGCATGGTCACCGGTGTAAACTCCACAATGGCTTTCGCCACCTGCGCGTACTCCTGTCTGGCCGGCTTTGCATTGTCCCGCCAGGTATCCGGCCTCTGCGGCCAGATCATCCAAATTCGCTCCTGAGGCTCAAATTCTCCCGGCATACGGAAACCGTCCTGTCTTGGAGTGGAGTTATAAATTCGTTTTGCCATATTGATCGGGTCTCCCTATAGGCGAACGGCTTCCAGCAAGGTCTTCACGTTCTCCACCTGGTCTTTGTTAAAACCACATTGATCCGATTCCAGTTCTCCCAGCTGATTGTCATACGGATCAATGGGCAGGAACTGTTTCGGATTCAGGAAGGTCTGCTGGAATGCATTGTTGGCCGGCATACGGAACGGATCCAGGTTGCCGAAATAAAATTCCCTGCGCGCCTCATCCTCATCCGCTAAAGCGGAACCGCCAAAGGACGGGTCCGCGTAGAGCCATCCGTAGGGCTGCACATAGAACATTGCCCAGTCATGCGCCCCGATATAGCAGGGATGAGAATAAAGCCCGGACTGCCACTTGGCCGGAACCCCGCTGATCCTGCACAGCGTGATAAAGAGCAGCGCCTGAACACCGCAGTCTCCCCTTAGATTTCGCGCGCAGTACTGAGGAATATCCTCGATCAGAAAATACTCTCTCATATAAGAATAATGCACTTTCGTTGTGACATAGTCGTATATTTTCCGCGCCTTTTCCAGCGGATCTGTCTCATTTCCAACGATCTGGGCCGCCAATGCACGCAGATACGGTGAAAACCGAATGTGTGGATACTGTTCTTTCAGATACTCCGCCATTTCCTCCGGATATTCCAGGTTCTGCGGATCTGCAAGGCGGTGAGCGCTTTCCAGACCGGCCATGGAAATATCGTGATACTCTGCTTTCACGATATACTCATATTCTACATAAAACTCCCGATTCTCCTGCAATGTATCTTCAAAATATATGGTGCGAAACAGAGCATCTTCCGGGTCAATCGCTTTCATTCCGCGATCATAGGAGAGGATTTTTACTTCCTGAACCTGATAGCGTTTCGCAGGAATCGGCAAATGGGCTTTCAGCACGATCCCCGGATAGAACTCTTCCTCTTTCAGGCGGATCGAGGCACGCACATGAAAACGCCAGGTGCTGCTGCCGTTTTCTCTCATAAATTGGATCTCATCTTTTAAGATCTGCTTTTCCTGCGCCTCTTCCTTCTCCAGACCTGCCCGTTCCTGCAATTCCCGGTCCTTTCCAAGCGCATTTCTCACAATATTGTGGATGTAATGTTTTTCCCCGTCCAGCCAGATCCACTCCGCCAGATCTTCTCTGTCCAGGCGTTCCAGATCCCGGGCAGTAAAATCGGGCACCTTCGGCAAAAAAGCCGCTATGGCCGTCTCTTTTGTGTAGGGAAACTGTTCTCTAAGCTGCTCCAAAAACACCAGTTCAAGGCGCAGTCTCCCTTTCATTCCCTCTGCCACCGGGCGTTCCAGCCATCGGGCGATAGCCTCCTTTGCACCCATGAAATCTCCGCACATTTTATATTTTAAAACCTCATCCGGCAGTTCGTATGCCAGGGAGGTAAGTTCTTCGCTGTTAAATTTCCTAATTTGCTGTGCCATATCTGTGGCCTTCCTTTCTTAAAAAATGCTCCCGCACCTGGTCATCTTCTTGTCCAGATCCTCTCTGTAGTCTTCATCTTCCGGTCTCAGACTGTTGATCCTCACACAGGGCGAAGCGTCGAACGCGGTGGAATGAATGTATTTTCCGTCTCCGAGATACATGGCCACATGTCCCGGGAAAAACAATAAGTCTCCCTGCCTGATCTGGCTGCGGTCAATTTCATGCACCGGATAGTCCGGCAGAATATTTCCGTCCCTGTAAATTAAAATTCCATGCTCCATATAACTCATAAAAACAAGCCCGGAGCAGTCAATGCCCTGAGAGGATTTTCCTCCCCAGCGGTACTGGGTGGCAAGATAGGCTTTGGCGCTCTCTGTTACGAGAACTCTCAGTTTTTCCTCCATCCCGGATCTTTCTTCCTCCAGGCCTGCCTGCCCAAACTGGTCGGCAATACGAGAGAGAAAATATTGCTTTCTGTCAAGTTCCCCCATGTCAGTGCAAAGAAGATAAGCGTCATCATCCATGCGCCTGCTAAGATATTTCGTGTGTACATATCCTTCCCGGCCTGCTGCTGTCCGAATTCGGCTCCATCCTGTCGTCTCTTCCCATTCAAGGAGCTGTACGATGGCATTTTTCATCAAAAGTTCCAGGGGAAGCCCCTGAACCTTTGGAATTGTAAGCAGATCCGCCTCACCTATGCTAATCCGAAAGAATTCTTCCTTTGACTGGCGCTGCTCCAACTCCCGCTTTTGGATCTCGCGAAATTCACTGGTATTGACATAGCCCTCATATCCATAGTGCGTCTCTATTTTTACCCAGCCGTTTTCATCCGGTTCTTCCAACCGACGTACTGCCCAGCCGGAAAAGATTTCATCCTCGATACCGCTGCCATTCTCCGCATTGCTGCTCCCCGGAGCCTTTCGCAGATAACAATGCATAGCGGTCACAACTCCCAATTGACTGTTCATCATTTCCCTCTCCATATTAAAACTGTTCATTCTCTCTTTGCCTGTATTTGCTGTATCAAGCCAGTTACTATTCATAGTACTTACCACCCTTGGGAGATAACATAAACCGATGAAAACCCGCTATCGCTCGCTCAGAACGCAGCAGTACTAAGCTCATTCGGCGCTTTGCTTGAATTCACTAAGTGCCGGCGTTCTTCGACGGTTTTCCCTGGATCATTTTCTCTCCTGAGGACTGGCGTTTCATTTAAAACCGTTTGTGTATTTCTATGTAGTGCTACACTGTTGCAAATATTACAGGCATTTCTGTAATGCCGATGCCAGAGTTCTCCGGGAGAAGGATCTTGGGACCGGTGTAGGTGGGGCCTCCGGCGTAGGGGTCGATTTTGCACAGGGATGGACCATCCAGGTCAGCCATGGTGATGCATCCCCGGGCCGCGCCAAGGTGAGCGCCTGCGCTGACAGATACCTTGCTCTCCAACATACACCCGATCATGCATTTGATCCCGCTTTGGTCTGCCACGTCGCAGATACGCATGGCCTGATGGATTCCTCCGGTCTTCATCAGTTTAATATTGATATAATCCGCAGCGTGTTCCTCAATGATACGAAGGGCATCCTCGTAAGAAAAAACGCTCTCGTCCGCCAGGATAGGCGTCTGTACATTTGCTGTCACATACTGCATCCCCTTAAAATCATGGTAGGACACCGGCTGTTCCACCAGTTCTATATTTAAACCGGCATCTTCCATTGCCCGTATGGTGCGCACTGCCTCTTCCCGGCTCCATCCCTGATTCGCGTCAACCCGGATGGTGACTTCTTCACCCACGGCCTTTCGGATCTCACGAATGCGCTCCACATCCTTCTCTCCGCCTTTTCCGACCTTAACCTTCAGGATACGGAAGTCCTGTTCCGTGGCCAGAACACTATCCCTCACCATCTCCTCTGTCTCATTGACGCTGATGGTCAGATCCGTTTCCAGTTCCGTCCGGATCTCTTCGGGATGCCTTTGCCCCAAAAGGCGAAACAGAGGCTGTCTCTTTATTTTTGCGTAGAGATCATACAATGCAATATCCACAGCGGCCTTAGCCGAGGTGTTCTTTGCAATGGCTCTTTCCATCTTCTCCATAACCGCATCCAAAGGTTCCAGTTCCATACCAAGTATAGCCGGAGCTATATAGCCCCGGATGGCTGCTTCTATGGACTCCTTTGTGTCACCGGTGATCACCGCCGTGGGCGGCGCTTCCCCGTACCCGACGGTTCCGTCCTCGGCCGTCACTTTCACGATCAGATCATTGACACTGCTTACCGTGCGAAGCGCCGTCTTGAAAGGCGTCACCAGAGGAATATCTATATATCCAAGCTCTATTTTACAGATTTTCATTTTTCAAACATCCTCTATATGATATACGGCAAAGAGCCGCCGCAAAATCTATGACGGAAAGTCAAAATTTTGCAGCGGCCTCCTTTTATCCTGCTGTCTGTAACTGTTCATCCATCCGCGACAAGGAATGCTAAGCATTTCGAGTCTGGAGTGATGAATAGCTGCTAATTTGCTGTGATATAGGTGAATACGAAGTTTCCGCAGGAGTAAACCAGACCGGAGTAATTCACATCATCATACAGATAAGAACTCATGCTGTGAAGGATTACAGAAACCGGGAGTTCTTCGGCCAGGACTGCTTCACACTGCTTGTAGTTTTCCCACTGCTCAGCCTGATCTGCGGTGCTGACTGCTGCATTGTAAGCTGCGTTATAAGCATCGCTGGTCCAGAACGCGTTTGAGCTGCCCATGCTAATCAGCGCGCCAAACATATTGGACAGGTCGGTGTAATCCATGTACCATCCATAGTAAGCGATATCATAGTCGCCTGCGGTTCTTGCTGCAAAGAAGTTTTCTACTTTTTCTACTTTGATCGAATCGATACCAAGAACTTCTTTCCAGTCGTTGACAACAGACTCAGCGATTTCTTTACGGCTGTCGTTATTAACAATGTAGGTAAGGGACGGGAAGCCTGCGCCATTCTCGTATCCGGCCTCTGCCAGAAGGGCTTTTGCCTTCTCACAGTTGCCCTCGTAGTCTTCTGTATCATACCAGGGATCTGCATACTCGGTAAAGTCTACGCCATCCTCGTTTACATATCCGCTGCAGGCAAGGGTAAATCCGAGTTCATCGTTCATATCACGGATCGCCATGATGCGCTCACGGTCAATTGTGAGGGAAAGTGCCTCACGAACCTTCGCATCCTTCAGGACGTCATTTCCGTTTTCTCCCAGATTAAACATGATGCAGTAGTTGTTGTTTCCAGCGGTGTAGAACAGACCGTTTCCGTCCATAGCCGGTTTCTCTTCATCCGGGCAAAGATCGGAATAAACCAAGTCTCCGCTCTTGAAGGAATTCAATGCCGTGCTCTCATCTGTTGTCAGCATCCAGTCGATCTCGCCGACAGAAATGCTGTCAGCGTCATAATAGTCATCGCGAAGTTCCAGAACCACCTGTGCCTCATGAGACCAGTCCGTGACGGTGAACGGTCCGTTGTATACAGCCTTTTCCGGATCGGTAGCGTAAGCCTCACCGTACTCCTCCACATAATCGGCTCTTACCGGATAGGTGGACGGGAATGCCAGGATAGACGGCAAGAATCCGCAGGGGCCTGCCAGGTTGATCACTACGGTCTTCTCATCCGGCGCCTCCCAGGAATCGGCAAGGTCAGAAAGAAGCGTAGAATAATCATCCGCCTGCTCTACCAGATTATCAAAACCAAAGATGAAATCATCTGCGGTAACTGCCTGTCCATCGGACCAGGTAATATCATCTCTCAGAGTGAAGGTCCAGGTCTTCAGATCGTCGCTCACTTCTACGGAAGCAGCCTGTCCCAGAACCGGATCTCCGTTCTCATCCAGTTTGTAAAGACCCTCATACACATGACGGCAGGCAGAAAGTCCGTTCAGGGAACCGACTACTGCAGTGTTCAGTTTCATGGAATCCTCTCCTCCGCCGGTAACAGAGATCGTGATCTTGTCACCTTCTGCAGCGTAAGCAGCCATTGCCATAGAAGCCGCCGCAATACCTGCAACAAAAGCTACAGAAACCTTTTTGTTAAACTTTTTCATTACACATCCTCCTTGTCATCTCTTTTTATAACACTCCCCCAGGGGGAGATAGTTATCTTACTTTTTCATTTTCGGATCCAGCGCATCCCTCAATCCATCTCCAAACAGGTTAAAGGAGAGGATGATCAGACTGATGAGCGCCGCCGGGAAAATAACACGGTACGGATAGGACGCGATACCGTTTAATGCCTCTGAGGTCAGGGAACCAAGACTCGCCATGGGAGCAGAAACGCCGATCCCCAGATAGCTTAAGAATGCTTCCGTGAAAATAGCAGAAGGGATCTGAAGCATAACCGTAGCGATAAGCTGACCGATACAGTTCGGAAGCAGATGCTCCCTGATCAGCCGGCTTCTGCTGCATCCCAGTGCTTCGGACGCGGTAACAAATTCCAGATTTTTCAACTGCAGGATCTGTCCACGGACAATCCGGGCCATTCCCACCCAGTAGAGCAATCCATACACAATAAAGATCGCGATTAATCCGGAACCGATCTTTTGAAGTCCGTGGAACGCGGGAACCGTCTGGATCAGATTATCCAGCGGCTCGCTGATCACCATTTTGATCACTACGATCAGAAGGATCTCCGGCACAGAATAGATGATATCCACGATGCGCATCATGATGATATCCGTTTTTCCTCCCACAAGTCCGGAGATCGCGCCGTAAATACTTCCCACGATCATAACGATCACTGCGGAAACCAGACCGACGATGATGGAGATACGGGATCCCACCATACATCTTACCAGGATGTCACGCCCCAGACGGTCTGTGCCGAAAGGATGTTTCAGGCAGGGCCACAACGCCTCATCACCGCGGATCTGCTGATCGTAAGTGTAGGGGGACAGCAGCGGCCCGATAAAAGCGAACAAGATCAGGATAACGATGAGCACCAGCGCTGTCATAGCAATTTTATTTTTTTTCAGGCGCTGCCAGCTTGCTTTCCAATAACCGATCTCCTCCGTATCAAGGTTCTCTTCGTCAAAATACCCTTCTGCAAGCGGAGTGAAGTCCTCCGGCTTGATCTTATTCTGCAGACTGGGGAATTTTACTTTTGCTGTATTCATGTTCCGTACCTCCCTCAATCCAACGTAATTCTGGGATCCACAACCTTGTAAAGGATATCGCAGACCAGATTCATGACAACGATCAACGCAGAATAGAAAATCGTAACACCCATGATCATGGTATAATCACGGCTGCTAATGGAGGTTACGAAGTAGCGGCCCAGACCGGGAACGTTAAATACGCTCTCCGCCACGAAACCGCCGGTGAGGATGGATGCCGTCAGCGGTCCCAGATAGGTAATCACCGGGATCAGAGAATTTTTCAGCGCATGGATGAACACCACCACAAACTCAGACATTCCCTTGGCTCTCTCCGTCCTTAAATAATCCTGATTCATGACCTCCAGAATGCTGGCGCGTGTAAGGCGCGTCAGATAAGAGGTGGGATACAGGGCCAGGGTAATGATGGGCATGATCTCACCTCCCGGTTTATTGTATGTAACAGGCAGAATACCCAGATTTACCGCCAGGACGATCATCAACCCGGATGCTACCACATAACCCGGCATGGAAATGCCCAGGGAAGAAAAGACCCGTATGATATTGTCCGGCAGCTTATCCTTGCAAAGCCCGGAAATACAACCGAGTACAATTCCACAGATCAGCGCCACCACCAGCGCCTTCAGACCAAGCTGCATGGATACCGCAAAGGATTCAAATATAATATCCTTTACCGCGCGGCCCTTCTGAAGCACATAGCTGGTTCCCATATCTCCCTGGAACAGATTTATGAGATATTTTCCATATTGTACATAGACCGGCTGATCCAGTCCGTATTTCGCGATGAGGATCGCTCTGTTCTCCTCTGTTGCTTTTTCTGACATGAACGGATCGCCCGGCATCAGATTCATTAGAAAGAATGTCAGAGTAATGATCGCAAACAGGCTGACAGCCGCTAGAATAATTCTCTTTACGATATATCTTGAAGTATGCATTGACTCTCTCCTTTTCGGGCTTCATGTACTTTTACAGCACATGGCACGCCACATAATGTCCCTGTTCCACTTCTTTCAGTTCAGGCATCTGCTCCGCGCAGCACTGCGCACCTCTGGGACATCTGGTTCGGAACGGGCAGCCGGACGGCGGATTTAAGGGGCTGGGGATCTCGCCCTCAAGGCGGATTCTCTCTCTGCTTTCACTTCTGTCCGGATCCGCAATGGGAATAGCAGACAGCAGCATCTGTGTGTAGGGATGCAGCGGATTTTTGTAAAGCTCCGCGCTGGTGGTCAGTTCCACCATATGCCCAAGATACATAACACCGATGCGGTTGCTGATATGTTTTACAATAGCGAGATCATGAGCGATAAACAGATAGGTGAGCTGCCTTGTCTCCTGCAGTTCCTCCAGCATATTGATGATCTGCGCCTGAATGGAAACATCCAGCGCCGACACCGGTTCGTCACAGACGATAAATCCCGGATCCACCGCAAGAGCTCTGGCAATACCGATTCGCTGTCTCTGACCGCCGGAAAACTCGTGGGGAAAACGGTTGTAAAATTCCCGGTTCAATCCCACCAGGTTCATCAGATTCAGAATTTTCTCCCTGCGCTCCGCTTTCGAAGCGTAGAGCTTCTGGATGTCCATGGCCTCACCGATGATATCCGATACCGTCTTTCTGGGATCCAGCGACGCATAGGGATCCTGAAATACGATCTGCATATGATTTCGATAGGGCTTCATGTCCTTTCCTATAATGGTTTCTCCATCATACCGGATATCTCCCGAAGTCGGTTCTTCCAGCCTCAGGATGGTTCTTCCCAGCGTGGTTTTTCCGCATCCGCTCTCGCCCACGATTCCCAGCGTTTCACCCTTTCGGATGAAAAAACTGACGTCATCGACGGCTTTCAGATCGGTCTTCTTCACAAATCCGGTACGGATCGGGAAATACTTTTTCAAATTCTTTACTTCCAGCAGAATATCCTGCTGATCACGGTTTGTATTGGTTTCCATAAGAATCCCCTTCGTCTTATGATACTAAACTTCCTGAACTTGCGTATCTTATTTCAGATGCCGCTACTTATTCACTTCGTCTTTTAACAGTTCCCAGCAGGCGGCCTCATGCTCCTCTTCCATCTCCATCAGCGGCGGCTCCTCCCGCACACAGATCTGCATGGCGCAGTTGCATCTTGGGGCAAAGGCACAGCCTGGCTTCAACGTACTCATATCCGGAGGATTTCCTTTGATGGGTTTAAGTTTCTCACTGACATCGCTGTCCACATCCGGCACAGACGCCAGCAGCCCTTTTGTATAGGGATGCTGCTGTTGGTAGAAAATCCGGCGTTTCTCACCGCTCTCCACGATCTTCCCCGCATACATGACGATGATCTTATCGCAGATGTCGGATACCACTCCCAGGTCATGAGTGATAAAAATAATGGCCATACCCAGCTTATCCTTCAATTCTTTCAGCAGATCGATGATCTGTGCCTGGATCGTCACATCCAGAGCCGTGGTGGGTTCATCCGCGATCAGAAGCTGCGGATCGCAGGACAGAGCGATAGCAATCATCACTCTCTGGCGCATTCCGCCGGAGAATTCATACGGATACTGTTTCGCCCGGCGTTCCGGCTGGTTGATGCCTACCATCTCCAGAAGCTCGATGATACGTTTCTTTCTGGCGGCCGCATCCAGGTTCGTATGTTTTTTCAAAGATTCGTTCATCTGATATTCCACAGTAAACAACGGATCCAGAGAGGTCATGGGATCCTGAAAGATCATGGCAATGCGATTGCCCCGCAGCTCACGGATCTCTTTTTTGGACATCTTCAGGATATCTTTTCCTTCAAAAAGAATCTCCCCGCTCTTCACCTTTCCACTGTCCGGTGTTAATCTCAGGATAGCATGGCTGGAGACGGATTTCCCACTTCCGGATTCTCCCACAATGCCAAGAACCTCTCCTTTATGTAAAGTGTAATTGATACCTCTTACCGCCTGTACTTCACCTGTTTTATTAAAGAATGAGACGGAAAGATCTTTCACTTCCAGTAATACTTCTTTCTGCTTCATAATGCCCCCGAACTGAAACGCGCAGATGCACACCTGTATGTATGCACCTGCGCAACTAGTAATCCTATGTATTCTTTTCCACTTCACTCAATTATAGTCTTAAAGTCCCCATCTGTCAAGTTACCGAATGTACATTTTAAGCCAAAAATTTTTTATAAATAAAGCTAAATTCCAGATTTTTAAAGAAAAACGCGGTTTCATCAGTTGAAAAGCAAAAAATTTTCTGTTAAGATTTCCACAGATCAAACCTGCCGGCGCGGTTCATGCGTCTGCCCGGTATATCAGAATTTTTCCGGAGGAATCTATGAATCCTACAACTGACTTATCAAAAAAAGTAATCTCTGTTCCTTATATTGACCAGACGCGCCTCTGGCCTACCGGCTGCGAAAGCGTTTCCACCGTGATGCTGCTGCAGTATCTGGGAATCGACATCTCTGTGGAAGAATTTGTCCGCCATCTGCCGAAATATTCTCTCAAAGAGGAGGGAGCCGTTCTGATCGGAGCGGATCCAAACGAATATTTCATCGGTTCTCCGGACGATCCCGAATCTTACGGCTGTTACGCCCCGGTGATCTGCAAAACGCTGAATCATATATTCACTGAAAAAAGACTGCCGTTTAGGGCGGAAAATGTATCCGGTCTCTCCACAGACAGTCTTCTGAAAAATTATATTGACAAAGACATCCCTGTCATTTATTGGGCAACCATCGACCTGAAAGCATCTTTCCAGGGCACTCCCTGGCTGCTCTATTCTCCGGAAGGCAGGCCCTTTACCTGGCGTGCCAACGAGCATTGCATGCTTCTCACCGGATATGACCCCGATCATCTGCACTTCAACGATCCCTGGCACAACCACGGCGCCATCGCCTATGACCGCCAGCTGGTCCTTGACCGCCATGCGGAGATGTTCTCCATGGCAGTCGTTGTCACTGCCTTTAATCAGTAACTACGCATAACTGTGGATTCCGGGAAGGAATGTATTGACTCCCACATAAGTGAACAGCACACACAAAAAGCCGATCACGGCAAAGATTGCCGCTGCCTTACCTTCATATCCGCGCCGGATCCGAAGGTGCAGATAAATAGCGTAGATGATCCAGGTCACCAGGGACCAGGTTTCCTTAGGATCCCATGACCAGTATCTTCCCCAGGCACGTTCTGCCCAGATTGCTCCGGTCACAATGGTAAACGTCAAAAACAGCAATCCAAGCGCAACACTGCGATAACTGATGCCGTCCAGCTTTTCCCTGTCCGGAATGCGCTGATCTAAAAAACCTCCCGCCTGAACTTTATCCCGCAGCAGGAAAATAAGCGAAAGAACAAAGGATACTCCGAATGCGCCATAGGCAATAATCGCTGTAGATACATGAAATCCAAGCCAGTTGCTGCGAAGGGCAGGCATCAGTTCATGTACATCTTTGCTCTGCATAGCCGCGTAACCAATAATCAAAAACATCACCGGAGACGCAAACGCGCCCAGTACAGAAAAATGAAATTTTAACACAAAGAACAAGCTGACCAGACAAATACCCCAGGCAAAGCTGGTGGCAAATTCATACTGGTTGGTCATAGGAAGGCGCCCTGCTCCGATCCCGCGGCAGATCAGCGCCACTGTGTGCAGACACCATCCGATCACCTGCAAGGTCACCGCCACCCGGGATATCCCATCCCGTTTAACCGCAATAAATACAAAATACAGAACCATGGACCCAAAATACAGCAGCATCGTGATCGTAAAGAGCATATTTTCAAGCGCAAGTATCTGTGTATTCATCTCTCTCCTCCATTCTCTTCTTCCCCCTTCACTGCACGTGCAAACTGTTCCCGGAAAATAGTACCTCCCTTTTTACATATCCCTCTGACTGTCCAAGTATCGTCCGCCTCCCTGACGGCACATACCCTTACCGGCAGCAAATAAAATGCTAAAAACAGACCGATCATAATGACCATTCCTCCAACGAATGCCAGCCAGGTAAAGGAATCCTTTTTTATCTGGATCAGCGTATAACTTTGCGGCCTGGAAAATTTCACCACATAATCATCAATGGTCAGTTCTTCACTTTCCATCAGCGCGTTCATTCCCAGTATCTGGTTCTGATAATAAACCGTATAAAGATAAGCAGGGTTGTTCAGCTGCCCGCTGACGGTCATTGGTCCCCCCACAGGATCCAACAAATAGTCCGGATAAAAGGCGTTCAAAAGGATCACAAGCTCCGGTTTGTCCTGGACGGCAAGGTATTCTCCCACACAGAGAGTCTCCTCCTGCAAAGGCTCTCCGGCTTCTGTTACAGAAACCTGCGCCGCCCATCCGGTGGAGTTTTGATAAAATTTCATACCAAACAGAAACGCCGGATTATTTACGCTGATCTGTGCCTGCTCACTATGAATCTCCCCATCGGTCTTCTCCGTCATATCCCGCACGGTAATATCTGCCGTGTACTGACGCACGGTATCATCCTCTCTTAGATCTACCTGAAAATCATCTATCGTCAAGACCAGGCCGGTATCCCCGATGGGTTTTGTCTGACCCGGCACGCCATAGACGGTGTATTGTTTCCGGGTCATCTGGCCCAGGCCAAAACCAAGGATCAGCAAAAGTATGCCAAAGTGGCAGATCCATGCTCCCCAAAGTCCGATCCGGTTTTTAAATGAAAACAGGATTTCCCGGCCATCCGCAGTCCGGATCTGTTTCGGTTTCGGCATGCGAAGTCTCAAAAACACTTCCTCCGGTCTGTTAATCTTCTGCGCAGTCTCACCCGAAGTACTCTGCAGCCATTTTTCTGCATCCATCTCTGTTTCCATACGTTTTTTCAGCCGCGGGAACCGCAGCACATTACATAAAAGCAGATTGATACACAAAAACACATTGATCAGGACAAACCACCAGCTGTGAAATGCATCGTCCAGATGCAGCGCCAATATCAGCGCAGCGGCACGTTCCGAATACTGCTTCGCGTACCAGTCATAAGTTTGCCCCTGCGTGATAAAACTGCCGGCAGAGCAGGCAATTGCCAGCACTGCCAGCAGTAAGATCGCAAATTGCATTGAGGAAATAAATTTCCATATTTTTTTTAAAGTTTTCATACCAGTTCAAATTACTTTCCAAGCAGCGCCATCGCCTCTTGGATCCTTGTCTCTGAGGTTTCCAGACATGACAAAGACAATTCAGAGTTATGGGCCCCTTCAGAATTTTCTACATAGCAAAAATCAAAGAACCACTGTGCTTCCCGATGAAGTTTTCTTACCGCATCCAGATCAGCCTCGCTCATTTTTCCTTCCTGCACAACGGCTGACAGCGCATCCTTCAGTTCAGATAACTGATTGCCCACCTCGCTCTCCCTGGCGGTCACCCGCTCCTGCAGCCGGTGTACCATATTCACCATATCCGTATCGCCATGGCAGGCTGCGCAGTTAGAGAGCAGCGTCTCATTCTCAAGGGGACTCACCAGCAGATGGCTATGATAAACGGTGCCATCCTCCGCCTGTTCAATGGGCATGTGGCAGTCCGCGCAGCTTAGCAGAGACGCATGTTTTCCGGACAAAAAAGTCTCCATCTCCGGATGCTGCGCTTTGAGCATACGGGTTCCGGTACTCTCCTGCACCCAGTCATAAAAATCCATTTCATCATAATATGCCAGGATCGCCTCCGGGCTCATACCCGCCACATCATGGTACGGCATCATCGTCTCTTTGTTTTCCGGAGTAAAGTAATACTCAATATGGCACTGTCCACAGGAAAGCACAGATGGGTCTATCTGAGAAATGGAATCACCCAGCGCCTTATTTACATAGGAATGCGTGACAACCAGAGCGCCTTCCTTTCCGGCATCATTACCATGACAAGTATAACAGCTGATGTTTTCTTCCATCATTCCCAGAACCTCGTTAAAGTCCATGGTATAGACGCCAACCCCCTGGTCGTTGACCAGCTTTGTAAAATTCGGGGTCTTGCAGGTCAGACAGTTTGCCATAGGATGCGGGCGCTCTGTGGCTGCCACGTCCTCCAGCGTATATTCATGTCCTCTGGCACTTCCATAATCGATTGCAAAGCCATACCCTTCATAGATATTGGTAAGATATGGATCCTGATCCAGATAACTGGTCACATAACTGTTTTGAGAATTTTCTCCCATTGTGGCTGCAATATAAGGATATGTCTCCTGCCAGTCAGATGCAGTGATCGTTCCATCCTTACTGGTGGCTTCAGGGGCATCCACACTCAGATATTGAATATCTGAACGGGTCAGCGGTCCAAGACTGCCCCGGTTCTTTAGATGGTACATAAGGTCTTTTCCGCCTGAGCCCGCCCCGATGAAGATGCCCGCCAGCGCGATCAAAGCCGCCGCCCCTATGCCTTTGATAATAATAGTTCTCTTCATTTTCGCTCCCCATTCATATTATCACGTTTTGATGCCGGCGGCGTGATCGCCTTTACCGGACACTTGTCCGCGCATTTTCCGCACTGCGTGCAGTTAGCATAATTCACCTTCGCCAGATTGTCTGTTACTGTAATGGCGTCGAATTCACACTGTCTGGTACAGAGCATACAGCCGATACATCCGGCGGAACAGACCGCTTTCACCTGCGCTCCTTTGTCCCGGTTAGAGCACTGCACGCGCACTTTCCTGCTCTCGGGAACCAACTCGATCAGCCCTCTCGGACAGGCCTTGCAGCAGAGGCCGCAGCCGATACACCGGGATGGATCCACCACCGCCGCCCCGTCTTTTACAGAGATCGCATTCTGCGGACAGACCGATACGCAGGAGCCATAGCCCAGGCAGCCGTAACTGCATTCTGTGACATTCATTCCCGACAGTACCGCGCTCCGGCAGTCTCTGATCCCAATATAGTTTCCCTGGTCATGCGTAACTTCACAGGTTCCTGCGCATCGCACAAACGCAGTTTTTCTTTCCTGCGCGTCTGCGCTTGTTCCCATTATCTCACCGATCTTTTCGGTGACCGACGCGCCTCCTACGGGGCAGGCATTGACCGGAGCATCCCCTTTCACAATGGCTGCCGCCACCGCGTCACAGCCGGCATACCCGCAGGCGCCGCAGTTATTTCCCGGCAGACATTCCCGGACTTTTATTTCCCTGGGATCCGCTTCCACATAAAATTTCTTCGCGGTATAGACCAAACCTGTTCCCACGACAATTCCGATGATCGTGATCATCACCGTTGCAATTATAATCCCCAACATATTGACCCCCTCTCAGAACGATAATCCGGGAAAGCCCATAAACGCGATAGACATCAGCGCGGCGCTGATCAGGACAATGGGAGCGCCGCGAAGCGGAGCCGGAATATCTTCCTCATTGATCCTGCTGCGGATGCCTGCCAGCAGCACGATCGCGATGGTGTACCCCACTGCAGTGCCAAACCCGGAAAGCACACTTTCAATGAAGTTGTAGCCATTCTGAACATTGGTAAGCGCCACGCCCAACACGGCACAGTTCGTGGTGATGAGCGGAAGGTAAATACCCAGCGCCTTATACATGGCCGGCGACGTTTTCTTCAGGAACATTTCTACGATCTGAACCAGCGCCGCGATCACCAGGATAAACACGATGGTCTTCATATAGTCGAGGTCGAACGGTTTCAGCACATAGTCATACAGAAGGCTTGCCACCCCGGAAGCAACCGTAATGACAAAAATCACCGCGCCGCCAAGGCTTGCAGACGCCTTCATTTGTTTTGACACGCCCAGAAAGGAACAGATCCCGAGGAACTGATTTAACACCACATTGTTGATCAGCGCTCCGGCAACTACAATTAATATCAGATTTTTCATTTTGCAGCCCCCTCTCGCACTCTATCACAGGAAGACGCGCATGTCCCGCAGCATCCGTCGCAGCTCTCCACCAGTTTTCTCTGACGGCTGCGGATCCCCAGCGCATTCTGTATCGCGATTATGAGCGCGATCACAAGAAACGCTCCCGGAGGCTGTACAAAAATACCGATCGGCTCTACACTTTCCGGCAAAACCTGAAACCCGAATGCCGTTCCGTTTCCAAGAACTTCCCGGATCAGCCCGGCCATGGTCAGCGCTGCCGTAAATCCCAGCCCCATGCCGATACCGTCCATAGCCGCCAGAGCAGGGGGCACTTTGTTGGCATATGCCTCCGCCCGGCCAAGGATAATGCAGTTTACTACAATCAGAGGGATATAAATACCAAGCGCGTCATACAGAGAAGGCAAATACGCTTCGATCAGCAATTCTGTCACTGTTACCAGAGACGCTACGATCACAATATACGAAGGAAGCCTTACCGCATCCGGTATCACCTTGCGCAGCAGGGAGATCACCAGATTAGATAATATCAGAACCGCCATTGTAGACAATCCCATCCCGATACCATTCATGGCCCTGGTGGAAACCGCCAGTGTAGGACACATACCCAGCATCAGAATCAGCGTAGGATTTTCCTTGATGATCCCATTGTACAGACGTTCCACATATTGATTCATCTCATTCCCCTCCCTTCATATTGGTGCGGAAGAAATCCAGACCGGCATTCACTGCATTGACAACGGCTCCGGACGTGGTAGAAGCACCCGATACCGAATCAATTTCATCTTCTGAGGAGGCACTGCCCTCTTTATTCAGCAGGAAAGCGGGCACGGTCCGTCCGGCAAACTGGTCTTTAAACTCCGGCTCCGCGCACCGCATGCCCATACCGGGGGTCTCATTCAGCTGAGTGAATGAGATTCCATTCACTGCTCCTTCCGGACTCAGTCCCAGAGAGAGGGTAATATCCCCATCATAACCGTCCGAGCTGGTGACACTGATCACATAACCCACGGTATTGCCGGAAGAATCCTTTCCAATAACGGCGGAATTGATATGTACTCTTCCAAAGCCGGAACCATACACCTCACCATTTTGATCCGCGATCACCTGATCCATCTTCTCGTCTTTTTCAAATGTCTGCGCGCCGGGGCAGACTTCCAGATAAGAAGCGGCGCTGGCCGCCAGCTTCTGCTCTTCAATTTCATCCTTCGTCATAGTATAAACGCCGCTGAGAGCTACGCCTGACGCCAGCGTAATAACTGCCAGCACGAGCACCGGAACCGGTATTCTCTCCCGAAGCGTTTTTCTCTCATTTCCGCTCCGGGCAGCTATCGCTGCAGACCGGTAAGCATACGGTTTCGGAACAAGGAACAGATCGATCAGCGGAACAACCAGATTGGCGATGATAATGGAATAACTGAAAGAATCCGCAGCTCCTCCAAACACGCGGAACATGGCTCCCAGTACGCCGATCAGGACACCGTACACCACCTGCCCCATCCTGCTCACCGGAGATGTGGTATAATCGGTAGCCATAAAAAACGCCCCCATGACTACCCCGCCGCCGCACAAATGAGCCAAAAGAAACTTCGGATCCGGCCCTTGTCCTCCGAACAGCGCCAAAAACACGGTAAAAGAGATCAGAATGGAAAAACAGATCTCTCCGTGGATGATACCAAACGCCCAAAGTGCCAGTCCCCCGATCAGCAATGCCAGAATCGAACTGCCGATCACGCCATTGGATGTCCCAAGGAACATCTGCGTGATATTCACGGCTCTTCCCGCCTTCAGTTCTGAAAGCGGCGTGGCAGCCGACACTCCGTCCACGGCAAAGGTAGTCACTGTATTACTGAAAGAAATCAGCAAAAAGCACCGTCCGGCCAGCGCCGGATTGATAAAATTCTTTCCCAATCCGCCAAAGCAGCATTTCGCAACCAGAATTGCAAACAGGGAACCAAGTACCGGAACATATAAAGGTGAACTGGGCGGAAGCATAAGAGCCAGCATAAGTCCGGTGATCACCGCGCTTCCGTCCAGAACAGTATTGGGTTTATGACAGATCCGGTCAAACAGATATTCCGTGACGACTGCCGTTATCACCGAAGATAAGATGATAAGCAGGGCATTGACTCCATTGACCGCGACCCCCATCACCGCTGCGGGAAGCAGCGCCAGAATCACCATCCGCATAATAAACGGCGTTGTCCATCTGTCCCTGGTATGCGGACCAGGGGAAATATTCAGCACTGTATTCATTTCGCACCTCCCGCTTTTGCACGTTTTAGTGCCATAATTTCTGCTTTCGCCTGTTTAAATACCTGTGTCAGCGGTCGTTTGGCGGGACAGATAAACGTGCAGGAACCGCAGGATATACATTCCAGTCCGTACAACTTCTTCTCGTACCGCTCCCAGTCTTTTGACTGAGCCGCCGCTGCCATCATCTGGGGCATCAGCCCCATAGGACAGACGGTAGTGCACCGGCCGCACCTCAGGCAGGCTGTCATCTGCTGCTGCGCCTTTTCATTCTCATCAAATGAAAGTATCGTCAGAGCATTGTTATTTTTTTGCACCGGAACTTGAAGCGTACTGAGCGCGACCCCCATCATAGGACCTCCGGCCAGAGCTTTTTTCAATTTCACGCCTTCCCTCAGACCGCCCGCCATCTCAAGCAGGCTGGCAAAGCTTGTCCCATCCCGAACGATAAAATTCCCCGGATTCTTCACTGCGTCCCCGGTCACCGTCATGACATGCGAATATAACGGTTCCCGGTAAAGTACCGCCCGCTGGATCGCATAAATTGTTCCTACATTTTCTACAATACAGCCGATGTCCGCAGGGAGCATGGTGACCGGATAATCAACCCCTGCAATTACCTGGATCAGACTCCTCTCTCCGCCCTGCGGATATTTGGCGGGCAGCCCAAGTACCCTGATGCGGTCGTTTCCGGACGCTGCCTGCTCCATGGCAGCAATGGCTTCCGGTTTATTCTTTTCGATGGCCACCACTCCCTCTGCGCCGGGAAACAGCCGGAGCATCACCTCTATCCCCTCTATGATCTCCTGTGCCTTCCTACGCATCAGCTGATCGTTGCAGGTAAGGTATGGCTCACACTCCGCTCCATTGGCAATCAGATAGCGGATAGCCGACGGATCTTTCGGTGCCAGTTTCACATGAGTGGGAAATCCTGCCCCGCCAAGTCCAACGATCCCCGCTTCCTGAATCCGTTTCAGGATCTCCTCCCCGCTGATCTTAGAGAGTTCTTCCCGTTCCCCAAATCCTTCGGTTTTTCGGTACTCGCCGTCATTCTCCACCACAATACATTCGCTCATTGCCCCGGATACCGTGCGCCGTTTTTCAATTGCCTTCACCGTTCCCGAACAGGAACAGGCAATGTTGGCAGAGACAAAGCCATCTGCCTGCGCGATGATCTGTCCCACCAAAACCGTATCATTCTTTTTTACTATAGCCTTTGCCGGTTTCCCAATATGCTGTGCCAGCAAAAAAACCATTTCCCCCTTCGGGTTTACCTCACACAGCGGCACATCCCTGCTCAGCTCTTTCCACTCTTTCGGATGCACGCCGCCGCGAAATGTGTGTTTTGCCATATCCACCCCTTCATTTCCGATAGATAACTTTTTAATAACGAAACATAATTAATTTTATCAGAATATGTTTTTTATGTAAATATAGTTTTCTGACATATTATGCAAACAACGCAGAAAAGGCCGCCGCGCGAAAGGGCTGTCGCACGAAGCATTTTATTGCATCATTAAGTGCGACAGCCCCTTAGCGCGGCGGCCTTCCATTATTTTGCCAGATATTCGATCACACTGTGGGCGGCAACATTGCCTTCTCCCACTGCTTTGGTGTACTGATACGGCCGTCCTGTGCAGTCACCTGCCGCGAAACAGCCCGGCAGGTTAGTAGCCATCGTCCTGTCCACTGCAATATGGCCGTCTTTTGTCTGCAGTCCCGGAAGCAAAGTGCCAAGGGATATGGAATCTCTCAGAATAAAGATCCCGTCCACCGTCAGGGAAGTTCCATCCGATAATCCTACTGCGGATACCCGTTCTTCTCCCTCTATTCTGGCTGCCCGCGTGCCCATAGTCTCCACATTATCCGCCAGTTCGCCAACCTCTTTATAACCCGGGAAATAGTACACCTTTTCCGCCAGCTCGGAGAGATATTTTACCTCATGTTCAAATCTGCGGTTACTGCAGATGACCGCAATAGTTCTGTTTCTGTAGAGCCCGCCGTCACAGGTGGCGCAATAACTTACTCCGCGTCCTACCAGCGCACTTTCCCCAGGCAGCACATTTCGGTTTACAACGCCGGTGGTCAGTATGATGGTTCGCGCCTCAAAAAAGTCCGCGCCTGCCGCAAGGGCATAGTGGTCTCCCATAGGATAGATCGCGTTCACCATCGCTTCGGTGATCTCAATGCCCATCTCTTCAATCTGCATTTTAAACGCCTCATTTAACTGTGCGCCGGTGGGATGTATAAAACCGGGATAATTGGAAATCCTCTCTGCTTTCGTTATTTTGTCGCTCAGGTTTTTACTCCCTATCCAGATAAAATTCTTTTCATGTATTTTGAGGTTCAGAGCCGCTGACACTCCTGCCGGTCCTGTCCCTATGACCGCAGTATCATAAATCATCACAAGTCCCTCCTCTGCTTTTCTTTAAAGACGACCGATAATATCCCACTCATGGTCATCATTCCGTCTCTTCTCTCAGCGCCTTTCTGATCCTGCTGAGGGATTCCGGCGTTATGCCAAGATACGTCGCTATATACTGCTGCGCCACACGCCCCGCAAGATCCGGATATCGCTCTCTGAAATGAAGATATCTCTCCGTTGCATTCTCCAGCAAAAAGGTGCTCTCTCTGTACATCTTGTGCCGAAGCGCGTTTTCTAACAGTTTCATCCATACAGACTTTAGCGAGTCACTTCCGTCTATCAGACATTTAATCTTCTGAGTCTCGAAAAACATGATCGTGGTCTCTTCTAAGGTTTCACACATACATATGTTTTCTGTAAACCCCAACATTCCCGCGTCCATGCAGAATGTTCCTTCAACCGCAAAGCCTTTTGTAATATCATTCCCATCATTATCAAGATAATAACTTCTCGTGATCCCGCTCAGCACAATTCCCGAAACATCTGTTTTTTCACCGATACTCTGAAGCATCTTACCTTTGGGCACTACCTGGAAGGTCGAGATACTCACCAACTCATTTAGCAGTTCACTCTCAAAGTTTACGCCGTGCTTTGCCGCAAACTCATTTAACTGTTCTATTATATATCCCTTTTGCATAATACACTACTCCCCTACGGATCAGTGAAACATTCCCGCCGTAAGAACATTGAATATAATCCCGATCAGATTCGCCCCGCCATGAGCAATCATTGGGACAATCAGATGTTTCCGTTTCCTGTATCCCCATATCCAAAGGAGGCCGGAAACGAATGATGCACCCATATTGTACCAGTCAAGAAGCCCGAACATTAAATTAAAGAGCAAAAGCGCTGGGAGTTCTCCAAATATGCTTCCGCAAAAATTCTTTGCAAAACCCCTGTAAAAAATCTCCTTGCAAATTCCGCTCACAAAAACAAGCGCAACAATCTGTAAAAGTATTGTTCCAACTGCTGCATCCCTTGTGCCTGAATATGCAAGGCTTGTTCTTCCCATGCTGGTAAAAGAAAAAACCAGGGAAACCAGCGAAGACAGGATCGCCAAAACGATACCGATCAGCACATCTGTCCCTAACGTGTTCTTATCATAAATCTCATCTTTAAGACTTATACCGCTTTGCTTATACAGCATTACTGCCGAGGGAAGAAGCACCAGGTTCCCAAAGATGAAAATAAAGCAGAACATCCCCATATCTGCGCTCACAAAGCTTGCGACGTCCAGTAAGTTCATTCCTTCTTTGAAATTCAGGCAGCATCGGAACATTTCGAAGCCTGCAACAAAAAATGTTAAAACTGTTGTGGTTTTCAATGCTTTTTCAGCAAAATGTGTATTCATTTCTTTCATAGTCTTTCCACCTCCGAAAGAAATGATAACATCGATCTAAAAATATTGTCATTGACATATGTTAATTGTGCGGAAAAAATCTTATATTTCCCCTCGATTTTGATGTTACTTCAGATTTTTATCAATAAATTCCATATAAGGCTTTTTGTTGACCTCATCTCTATTTTCTCTATACCAATCAAAAGCCTCTTTTAATCCTTCCTCAAGCGGTTTTGTTGTATTCAGCAATTCCTGCTGCTTTGTAACATCAAGATAATACTCATAATCATAAAAGCTGAAATAGTTTCTTTGATCCATATCGTCATACACATTTACAAATTCGGCCCGACTGCCCGCAGCCTCATAACAGATCCTGACCCACTCCCGTATTGACACCTTATCTTTATTGCCAACATTAAAAATATGCTGATCCGGTTTTCTCTCTACAAGAATATCTATAAATCTGCACAGATCATGAACATGGAAGAATTGCAATCCCATTTCGCCGTCTTTGGGCAGGTAGAACTTTCTTCCGCCCAATGCGCAGTCAAAAACAAATGCTTCTCTGTAAACATTGTTCCCCTGGCCATATAAATATGGTGGTCTGAGAATATATGCCTCAGGAAACCTTTGCGCCAAAACCGTCTCTGCCTCTATCTTATCAGTCCCATATTTACCCCAAAACACATTTGCATTTAATGGTGCGGCTTCTGTGAACGGCTGCTTCGAGTATTCGGGATATACCGCGCTGGAACTGACGAAAATATAATTCTCAAAACTTCCCAAAGCATCCAACAAATGATTAACATCCGTGCATGTATATCCGGTATCAATAACCAAATCAAAATGCTGATCACGAAGCTTATCACCCAACATGTTTCTATCAGCCTGAATTAAGGTTACTCCCTTGGCCTGACTTCTGGTATTTCTGTTCAAGACATGTACTTCATATCCCGCTGCCACATAGTATTCCGCAATATATCTGCTCACAAATACTGTTCCGCCTGTTACAAGTATTTTCTTCATTGTCCGCCTCCAAAGTATGCTCAGCACCGTTTCGGACACCGGCAAAGTTGACTCCTCTTATTCTTCACTGAAATCAGTATCCATTGTCACCTGCAGCATATAATCCGGGAATGCATTCTGCACCTTTGCAAGCACTTGCCGGTACACTTCCGAGCGATCTTTTGCATCAAAGCTGATGACCATATCAAAACGCATTGTCTTCTCTACTCTGTCTACATAGAAACCATGCATCTGGATAACATATTGGCTGCCCAAGACAAGCTCTCTGACCCGCTCTCTAACCTCAATAGCTTCCGGGTCCTTTGTATTGACCGAATAGACGCCAACAGCAGTCAGGATCACATCATGCTTGGAATAAACATCAACGGATATTTTCCGGATCAGTTTATCCAGATCATCGGCAGAGAGAGTATCAGGCACTTCGATATGTACCGAACCATTATAGGAATCCGGCCCGTAATTGTGCATTACAAGATCATAAACTCCGCTGACCTTGGAATGGCTGATGATCGTCTTTTTGATTTCTCTGGCAAGTTCAGCGTCCGCTCTTTCCCCGAGAATCTTTGACAATGTGTCACGAAGCATCTCTATGCCTGATTTGATGATCACAACAGCAATCATCGCGCCGAGCCACGCCTCAAGGGAAACGTGAAATATAAGGTAGATAACAGCCGCTATGAGAGTCGCTGCTGAAATAATCGAATCGAGCGTCGCATCCTCACCCGAATTCACAAGCGAATCGGAATTAACTTTTTCACCTACGCTCTTCACATATCGTCCCAGCAGAATTTTGACAACCACAGCTACAGCCACGATGACTAAGGACACCACGCTATAGTCGGGTGTTTCCGGATGAAGGATCTTCTTTACCGATTCCGTAAACGCAGTGACCCCGGCGTAGAGAACAAGCACCGATATTATCATCGCGCTCAGATATTCGATCCTTCCATATCCGAAAGGATGCTTCTTGTCCGGCTCTCTTCCTGCGAGCTTTGTCCCTACAATAGTGATAACGGAACTTGCCGCATCGGAGATATTATTTACTGCGTCCATCACAATCGCAATGGAGTTGGACGCCAATCCGATAAATGCCTTAAAAGCGGCAAGGAGAACGTTTGCGATGATTCCGATCACGCTTGTCCGGATGATAACAGCATCGCGATGTTCTTTGTTTGCTATAGACGGATTTTGTTTAATAACAGTCATATATAAGTTCCTTTCCCTGGTTTACTACATTGAAAGAGCACACGGTTCTCTCTCTTACTAAAATATATTTCATAGCCTTTTCATTGTCAATTACGATATTTCACTTGTTTGTGTCAAGTGATCGTTGGCACTTTGTCTTTCTTTATGAAATCCTGACGCATCCCGCCTCCCCAGAGCAGTTCCTACCGCAGACACGTCGGTTCCTTGCCGCCGCTGCGCCGCCTATCTGCTTGCTGCTGCGCAAACTCACCTGCATGCAGGTTCAGACAGTGCTCCGCAGCAACCGCTATGCTCGCGGCGGTCCTCGTCACCTTTCTATCGTCTGCTTGCAGGAACATGCCTCTGTCTCCGCCTGGCTGCTGTTCGTTTTTTCTTTAATAACAGAATGCTCGTGTAAACGCTTTCCTGGATGCATTCTGCATCGCATCCATCAATGGCATATGTGCTGATATCAAGTACACGTATACATTCCCTTTCCCATCCTTCATAGGTCGTGGCTACCTTCCGTTCTTGCTTCGGCGCTCTCTTATAGTGTTCATACGCCATTCATTTCCTCAAACAGGATCGGAACCGCCTTCTCTCCCTCACTCTGGTCTGCTTCCATCTGTTTTACGGCATGTTCCTCTTCCTCGCTGATCGGCTCCCCAAGCTGTTGGATCAGGTTCCATGCGCCTCCATGACTGATGCTCTGGCCGCAGGTCTCACTTATGGTCTCTGCGGTTACCCGGTAAGTTTATGACAGAGATCGCCAATAGATTGAAAGCGTTGGATAAGCGGAAACCTTTCAATGTTTTTTACAGCCTGCCCACAAATCTCAGAAACGCATCCCGGCCCTCCGGGGTGCATTTGTATACTCCGGCGTCCTCCAGAACGTGTACGAACACCCTTCCTACCTCCCGGTGCAGGATTTCGGTAATGTTGCTTGTGTCCACCCGGTCGTACTTCGGAAGAAACTCCGCTATCCACGCAGCATGGCTTTCAATCACCGGGTTGGAAGCAATGTCCTTGCCCTCCAGAATATACTCTTCCAGCAGCTCCAGTTCCTTTTTCAGCCGGGAGGGCAGTACCGCCAGTCCCATTACCTCGATCAGGCCAATGTTTTCCTTCTTGATGTGATGGTACTGGGCGTGGGGATGGTAGACCCCCAGGGGATGCTCTTTGGTGGTGATATTATTGCGCAGAGTCAGGTCCAGCTCAAAGATGTCCCCCATCTTCCGGGCAATGGGCGTGATGGTGTTGTGGGGTTCGTCCTCCGTCTCGGCGAAGATGAAGGCTTCCTCGTCCGTGTAGTTTCTCCAGATCTCCAGCACATGGGTGGCCAGGTTGATCAGGCGCTTCTCATCCCTGTGGCGGATGCGCAGAACGGACAGAGGCCATTTTAAGATACCGGCCTCCACGTCTTCATAGCCCGGGATGGTCACTGGTATCTCAATGGGCGCCATGGCCATGGCGAAGGTGTAGTGTCCTCCCTGAAAATGATCGTGGCTCAGGATAGAACCGCCCACGATGGGCAGATCCGCGTTGGAACCCAGGAAATAGTGGGGAAAGAGTTTGACAAAGTCAAACAGCTTCACAAAGGTGTTCCGCTCGATCTTCATGGGAATGTGCCGGCTGTTGAACACGATACAATGCTCATTGTAATAGCCGTAGGGGGAATACTGGAAGCTCCAGGCGCTGTCGTTGATGGTCACGGGGATGATCCGGTGATTTTCCCTGGCGGGATGATTGCCACGCCCTGCATAGCCCTCGTTCTCCATGCAGAGCAGGCACTTCGGGTAGGAACTGGATTTCGCCAGTCTGGCTGCCGCAATGGCCTTTGGATCCTTCTCCGGCTTGGAGAGATTGATGGTGATGTCAATGTCGCCATATTTGCTCTCTACCTTCCATTTTAGATCCTTTTTCAGCCGGTAGCGGCGGATATAGTCCGTGTCCTGGCTGAATTTGTAATAATAGTCGGTGGCAGCTTTCGGACTGACGCTGTATTCTTCCCAGAATTTATTCTGCACCTGGGCCGGACGGGGCACCAGGCAGTTCATCAGTTTTGTGTCGAACAAGTCGCGGGACACGATATTGTCCTCGATCAGTCCTCTCGCCACGGCCTCATCCAGAAGCTCTCTCAGCGTTTCCTCCAGATCTACAGAGCCTTCCGACAATTCCGGTTCGGTGTACTCGTCCTCCTTCATGCATTCCAGGAGAAGATTTGTGGCATAGATCTTTTCGCTGGCCGGTACGAGTCCGGTATCCAGCCCGTACTGCACCAATTTTGCAATCGCTTCGTTTAACATCGTTTGGTCTCCTTTATCTGATCCTGGATGCGCCGCTGCCGCAGTCTACCACATAAAACTGCGCATCCAGTCCGGTCTGCTTTTTATATTCTGATTTCAGTGTTTCCCTGAAGGTGTCTATGGCGTCGTTTTTTACAATACTTACCGTGCATCCGCCAAACCCCCCTCCGGTAATCCTGGAGCCGACCACACCGGGGATCTGCCATGCCAGATCTACAAGAAGATCGATCTCCTTGCAGGACACCTCAAAATCATCTCTCAGGGAGCGGTGGGAGGCGTTCATCAGCTGACCAAATTCCTCTACATTGTTTTCTTTCAGGGCAGCAACGGCGCGGATTGTTCTCCGGTTTTCGTACACAGCATGTTTGGCGCGTTTGCGGCAAACCGGATCCTTGATAGCGTCCTTGATCGCTTCAAAAGCGTCTTCTGTGAGATCTCCAAGGGTGCGGATATCCGACATGGTCTGCAGTTCTTTGAGGGCAGTCTCACATTCGCGGCGGCGGTCATTGTAAGCGGAGGTCACCAGGCTGTGTTTTACGTTGCTGTTGGTAATGACGATCTTTGCGTCCTCCAGGCAAACCGGAGCATACTCATACTCCAGGGTGTTCGTATCCAGGAAAATGGCGCAGCCCTGTTTGCCCATAGCGCTGGCAAATTGATCCATAATACCGCAGTTCATGCCATTAAAATTATTTTCGGAGTACTGACCGATGAGAGCCAGATCCTGCATCGTCAGCTCATCGAAGCCGAACGTGTCTTTTAAGATCAGGCCGGTCAGCACCTCCAAGGAAGCGGAGGAAGAGAGACCGGAGCCATTTGGAATATCGCCGCAGATGGCAATGTCAAGGCCGTGGGTGAGCGAAAGTCCCCTTTGCGCAAACGCCCACATGACGCCCTTCGGATAGTTTGTCCAGGATGCCTCTGGCCTTGGAACCAGGTCATTTAAATCAGATTCTATCACGCCGGGTTTGGCAAAGTTCATGGAATAGAAACGGAGTTTGTTGTCTTCGCGGTTTCGCACTGCCGCGTAGGTACCCAGAGTCAGAGCACAGGGAAAAACATGGCCGCCATTGTAATCGGTATGCTCTCCGATAAGATTTACCCGGCCCGGCGCAAAATAAGTGCGCAGTTCTCCTCCATCACCATAAAGTTCCTGAAATTTCTGAATTAATTGTTCCAACATGCTGTCAACCCCCTTGCTTTCGCTTGAAAATATTATCATTTTGAGATATGCTGAAACTAATACATCTGTTAAAATAACTTTACTAAGAATATTTGCGGAATACAATAAGAATCATGGACAAAAGTATAAGGATATTGAGATATGAGCGTGCAGATAAGGATTCAGGATAATCGGAAAGAAATCAAAGAACACGGTGATTATGCTTTTCCCGTGAATGTCTGTGTGGAAACCATTCAGCAGTATGAGCAGGGCCGTTTTCTGTGGCATTGGCATCCGGAGATCGAATTGACCTGGATCATGTCGGGGGAGATGGAATATCGGGTCAATGACAGTGTTTACTATCTGAAAGAGGGGGAGGGGCTGTTTGGAAACAGCAATACGCTGCACTCTGGTTATCAGGTGGACAAAAAGAACTGCAGTTACCTGTCTGTCACATTTCACCCGCGTTTTTTGTATGGATATGAGAGCAGCATTTTGCAGACAAAATATGTGGATTTTATCACCGGGAACGATGGCTGGGCATCGCTGAAACTGGAGAAAGACGTGGGGTGGCAGCGGGAGGTGATAGATCAGATGAAAATGATCTACGGACTGACACCGGAAAAAACAGTGGATTATGAACTTCGGGTACATATTCTGCTGCTGGAGATCTGGCAGAAGTTTTATCACTATTTCCATGCCCTGCCGGAACAGAGCCGCCAGCCGCCAAACAGCTTGCAGAGGCTGAGGGATATCATAGGATATCTGCAGGAGCACTATGACCAGAATGTCAGTCTGGAGGATGTGGCCGGTCAGGTAAACATCTGCAAGAGTGAATGCTGCCGTTTTTTCAAGAAGCATATGAATATGACGATCATGGAATATCTGATGTATCTGCGCATTCAGAACAGTCTGCCGCTGCTGCGATGTGGAGAGAGCATCACCCGAACCGCACAGATGACCGGATTTTCCAGTTCGGCATATTATGGACAGATATTTAAGCGGTATATGAAATGTACGCCCAGGGAATATCGGGCGCGGAAATCGGTTTCACGACCGGAAATATAAATCACAGAAATATAGATCACAGGGGAAAGGTTGGGACAAATTATGGAAGACAGAAAAAAACGAATTTTAATGAGCGTTATTGGAGTTGTTATTTGCGGTGTCAGCGTCGGATTTTTTAAACGGGCTTCCTTTGGGATAGATCCGTTCCAATCCATGATGAGCGGATTGGCGGCCGTGATCCCGATCAGTTTCGGATTGCTGTATGTCATTGTGAATCTTTGCCTGCTGTTGTTCAGTCTTATCAATGACAGATCAAAAATCGGGATAGCCACGTTTATCAACCTTTTCCTGCTGGGGTATATCGTAGACTATTCTCACCAGTTTATTTTGAAACTATTCCCGGAACTTGGAATTGCAGGGAGACTGATCATGCTGGTTATAGGGGTTGTTATTTTGTGCCTGTCATCTTCTCTCTATTTTACTGCTGATTTAGGCGTATCCACCTACGATGCGGTGGCTTTGATTCTTTCTGAAAAATGGAAGGTAATGCCATTTAAATTTTGGAGGATAACAACGGATCTATGCTGCGTTCTATTGGGAATTGCTCTGTATTTGCTGTCCGGGAATCCGATTTCGGGGCTGGCTCAGATCATTGGAGTCGGAACCGTCATTATCGCGTTCTTTATGGGGCCGCTGATAGACTGGTTTAACCGGCATGTGTCACAGAAGCTTCTTAGCAGGTGATGGATCGGTTTGTCCATAAATCTTTTGTTTCGCGGAACAGGGTAAGGATATCTTGATTTTGGTAATTGTATATGCTATAGTTAGAATAAACTAACTAAAAGGATGTGTGTTGTGGTGATAAAGAAGCAAGTGCATGCATAGCTATAAACAGATTTATTCAAATAGGAGGTTTTCCATGAATTATGAGGTCTTTTGGGGCGTGTTAATTCCCTTTATCGGAACAGCAGCAGGAGCCGGCTGCGTATTTTTTATGAAACGGAAACTGGGGCTGACAGTCCAGCGGGCGCTGACGGGTTTTGCAGGCGGTGTTATGGTTGCAGCTTCCATCTGGGGTCTCATCATACCGGCGACGGAGCAATCAGAATCTACGGGAAGCCTTTCGTTCCTGCCGGCAGTGATTGGATTCTGGGGTGGTATACTTTTTCTCCTGTTTCTTGATCGTATCATCCCCCACCTGCATTTGAATGAGAAAAAGGCGGAAGGACCAAGGAGCGGCCCTGCAAAAACCACGATGATGGTGCTTGCGGTAACCCTGCACAATATTCCAGAGGGCATGGCGGTTGGTGTTGTGTATGCAGGATATCTGTCCGGTTCTGCGGAGATCACGGCGGGCGGGGCATTGGCGCTTTCACTTGGTATTGCGATACAGAACTTCCCGGAGGGAGCGATCGTCTCTATGCCGCTCCATGCGGAGGGCAAGAACAAAGGCAGAGCATTTGTGGATGGCGTGCTGTCCGGAACGGTAGAACCGATGTGGGCGTTATTGACGATACTTATGGCAGGTCTGATCATACCTGCTATGCCATACCTTCTCAGTTTTGCCGCAGGGGCTATGATGTATGTTGTAGTGGAGGAACTCATTCCGGAAATGTCTGTAGGAGAACACTCTGATATCGGCGTATTGATGTTTGCGGCAGGATTTACTCTAATGATGGCTATGGACGTAGCGCTGGGATAGAAATTGAATGAAAGAATGTATCAAAAAAAGAACAAAGACTGATATTGACGCGGCGAAAAACAAATATTATTATAAATAACGGTTAGAAATAAATAACA